>JAPLWW010000008.1 GCA_026396375.1 Microcaldota archaeon
GAGGATGCTCGGGCACAGCATATCGCTTTCTGTCGAGGAAAACAACCTGGAAGCGATAAACATTTATTCAAAATTGGGGTTCAGGAAGATCGGAAGGTCAGGGGAAAAGATAAAGATGATGCTTGTCTTGAACAACTGACAACAGAGCTAAATGAAGGATTTATATATTCTATCCGGCCATTTTGAAGATATGGTTTGGCAGGACATTGTGATTTCGGCAGCAAACTTAGTATTTACATATTCGATTGCCCACCAGGTTTATTATGGATTCAAAAAGAAAAAGGGACTGGTGACTTCCATGGCTTCCGGGCTGACTTCAATCGGATTGTGCGCAATGGTGATATCATTTTTCACATTATCGCTGTATTTCTCAGCATTTGTTGCCGCAATCAATGCAGGCCTCTGGTTTGTTTTGTTTATTCAGAGAAGAATTTATGAAAAGGCCTGAAGCCTGATAATCCTCTCTTTTTTACTGCATTAATTCTTTAACTTAAGGTAGATCTCCTTCATTCTCAGGGAATCGTCAGAAGTGAATGGCGTCTCGCAGATTATGTTTCCGGAATACCCGTTCTCAACGCAGACTTTCAACAATGGCTTTATTGGCGGCTCGTTTGTTGTGAACAGCGGAAGATGGGACAGCTCGCCTGCCTTGCTGTACCTTATCTCAGAGAAATGGCAGTGGAAATTCTGGACATATTTCTTCCCCAATTCATTCTCGATGGCATTGAAAATCTCCAGGTATTCCTTTTCCCCCTTTATCTTTCCCTCGTGCCTTGCATGGTAATGCGCGAAATCAACGACAGGGACAAGCTCCTTGAAGTCTTTTGCCATCATGATTATCTCGTTCAGGTCCCCGAATGCGCTTTTCTTTCCGGTCAGTTCAGGGCCAAGGATGATGTTTCTTATCTTGCCTTTCTCAAGCATCGAGATTATTGTTTCCATATTCTTCTTCACTATTCCATAAACCTCTTCGCTTGGCCTTGAAAGGTAATATGCAGGATGGAAAACAACGACGCCTCCTCCGGCGATGCTCAGGATCTTTGCTGAATTGACAATGAAGTTTATGCTTGCGTGTATTTTATGGGGCTCCTTTGCTGCAAGGTTTATCCAGTAAGGGGCGTGGCATGAAAGGGTAATATTGTATTTCTTGCTCCTTTTCCCAAGCTCCTCTGAGGTCTGCTCGCCCATGGTCACTCCGCGGACAAATTCAAGCTCCATCGATTCCAATCCTAAATTGTCCAGGAATTCCGGAGCCTCGAGGGAATTCTTGCACCCTATGGGAATGCCTGCAGGCCCAAATTTAAGCATAAATACAAGGAACAGGGAAGTATTTAAATAAATGATTGCTCAGATTATGTTATGGTCAATGTATGGAGATGCGAGATTTGCGGAGAGTCCTATATCGGGAACGAAGTTCCTCCACAGTGCCCTTTTTGCGGGGTCAACAGGAGGTTCATAAAATCTGCGAAGATGGCAAAGCCAAGCTTTGAGGTTGCATTTAACGAGAAGGACCTTGCAAACGCGAAATACGCGCTAATGGTTGAGCTCGGCAACGCAGGATTCTACTTCTGCGCAGCCAAGAACACCGACGATGAGGAGGGAAGATCCATGTTCAAGGCATTGGGAAAGGTTGAATCCGAGCATGCTTCCATCTGGAAAAAGGTCCTGAAGCTGGAAAGGGTGGAGATAAAGCCAGAGAACTGCTCAAAAAGAAACGCTGAAAACCTTATGGAATCCCATGCAAGGGAAACAAAGGCTATAGAATTCTACAAGAAAGCGGCGCAGGAGTCCAAGGACATGAGATTGAAGCAGATCTTTGCAGCGCTTGTTGAAGTTGAAACAGACCATCTGGCGCTTTCCGCGCAAAGGATGTAGCTAAAGCTTGGAATATCCAAACTTGTCCAGAATATTCTTTATCCTATAATAGGACTTTCCGCACAGTATTTCATCTGCCAGTTCTTTCTTCTGGATTACCTCTGCCAGGCAAAAATCAAGTATGAAAAAGAAGTTCGATTGAATTCTACAAGAGGCCCATTTTCTATAGAAGACAAGGGAATCCACAATGATGGCCAGGAAGAATCATCACTTAGTACACATTGAATGGAATCGTCTTCAAATCTTGTGATATTTTCCGAATCATTTTTCCCGATATATGAGATATTCCTGATCATGGCATCATAAATTTCTGGAAGGTTGCCGTAAAAAGAAGGAGGAGGATTAAACGTGCCATTTTTCAGGTTTGGCGTTTCCACTAGCTCAAATTCTACAATAGATCCGTTTTCTAGCGAAGACCACGGAATCCACAGGGATGGCCAGGAAGCATTATCTATTTTCATGCTTTGAATATAGATGTTATCTGAATCGGCATTTTTGGCATAAATCGTGAGGTTTTTTCCGTTTCCCAGCCTTATCGAAACGGAATTGAACATCGGGCTGCTTACTGTAAATCCTG
>JAPLWW010000012.1 GCA_026396375.1 Microcaldota archaeon
ATGTCTATGTCCCAGGGGTCTATCCTTTGCCTTGCAATAAGATCGACTAGGACTGCCCTCCATGTGGGCTCTTCAATCATTCTCTCCAGCTGGTTAGGATCCACGTCACTATATTGGCGTATTCTGTTTTTAAGCCTTCTAGTCCTGGTCCTCGACCAAATACCCCTTTTCATGGAGTATCTTCCTTGCCTTCTTCAGCTTGTCCGTCTTTATGGCAACTATGGTTTTCTTTCCGTCCTTTGAGACAATATAGAGGTTGCTCATCATAAGGTCGTTTTCCTTGAATATCTTCGCCAAGGTTGCCAACTCCCCTGGCTTGTCGTCCATCTCGGCCATAAGGACATCCTCATCCATCACATGGAAGCCGTTCTTTGTCAGGATATTCTTTGCCTCGTCCCCCTTTTTCACAGTTATTGTTATGACTGCCTTTCCGCCCACTGCGTTTGCGGTTATGCTTTCGATGTTTATCTTTTCCTTTCCAAGGATGTAGGAAATGTCCATCAACAGCCCTACCTTGTCCTGCTCTACAATAGCTATAGTTTTCATAACAACACCATATTACTTTTATTATGTTTCTTTTTAAACCGTTTCGGTGCTCTGATGGGAATAACATATGAGATATCGGTTCCAAGCTCAAGAAAGGAGGAAATGATTGACATTACAGGCCAGATAAGGGAGCTTGTGAAAAGAAGCGGCATAAGGGACGGGATTTGCGTTGTCCATGCCATGCACACAACTGCAGGGATCCTGGTCAATGAAAACTATGACCCTTCCCTGAAGGAGGACATGCTTGATTTCCTTAGCGGCATTTCCAAGGGAAAATGGAGGCATGACCTTGAGGACAACAATGCCTCTGCGCATCTGAAATCCCTGATCGTGGGCCAAAGCCAATCCATCCCCATAAAGAGCGGGAATCTGATGCTTGGAACCTGGCAGGGAATATGCATTGCCGAGTTTGACGGGCCCAAATTAAGGAAAGTCTCAGTGTCTATCGTTTAGATATAAGGCTTCCTGCAGGGACAATTCCATTGATCTTTGCCTTGTCCCCTATGACAGATCCGAATTTTCCAGGGCTTGTCCTTTCCCCTTTCCTTGTGGCTATCTTGGCTTCTACCTTGGCCTGCAGATCGGCATTCTCAATATCTGCGCCATTGCCCACAATGCTGCAGCTTATGCCTGATGAATTAACCTTTGCCTTGTCTCCTATCAATGAGCTGCTTATTCTTCCCTCTATCTCGCATCCTTCGCCTATGCAGGCGTCCCTGATTTCCGAGTTTCTGACAACAGATTTCTTGCCTATGTAGACGTTTCCTTCCATCCTTGTATTTTCGACAATTGCACCCTTCCCCATTATCCTTCTTTGCTTTTCAATGCTGAACAGGAAATCCATCGCATCCAGCAATGACCATGGCAATCCAACATCAAGCCAGTATTTTTCTGTTATGAACGCCTTCTTCCCCCTAAGGGCATCCGTTATCTCATACTCGTTCCTCCGGGAAAGCGCGATCTTTTCCAATTCCTGGAAAATGTCCTGGCTGAATACGTATATCCCAAGGTTTGCAAGGTCAGTCTTTGGCTCCTTGGGCTTCTCAACCATCTCCTTTATTATTCCATTTTCTACCTCGGCAACCCCGTAGTTGGAGGGATTCTTCACCCTTTTCAGCACAACAAGGCTTTTTCCTTCGAAGGCGTTTGCTGCGTCCCTGTATATCGAGACATCAAGCACATGGTCTCCGGAGGCAACAATGAAAGGGCCGCTTATAATCCCCTTTGCGCTTTTAACTGCGTCTGCAGTTCCCAAAGCGCCCTTCTGGTTTATGAAAAAAGGATTTGTCTTGGTTTTCTTGCATATCACGGTTGCCTCCTTTGTTATCTTCTTCTCAAGATGGTATGTGACAAAATAGATGTTTTCGATCCCTGCCTCCTTCAACCCTTCCACTATCCTCTGCAGTATGCTTTTTCCAAGAATCTTTATGCAAGGCTTTGGGATATTCTCTGTCAACGGCAAAAGCCCGAGGCCTTTTCCTGCGCACATGACTATAGCGTTCCTTATCATCAGATCATGCCTTGTAAAAGTCATTGTTCTTGAACTCTATCTTCGCATTGCTTATGTATTGGTAGAACTGCTTCCTTGAATTTGCCTTGGGATAGTCTATCACTATCATCTCCAATGCCCTCCATGTAAGGAACCAGGAAGGTATGATAAGGTACTGCTTTAGCGTATGGATATAATCATCTATCATGCCCCCCCCTATGTAAATGGCCAGCCCTCCAAGCAGATAGAGGATGCTTATGCCTATCATGTCCTTCCCCTTGTTTTTCCAATAGCCTGAGCTGGTGATAAAATGCTCCTTGAGCTTTTTCTCTATCGTCTTCTCCTCCTTCATCGACCTCTGCTCCTTGGGCATCGTCAGTATGAGATTTATCTGCCTGCTGAAATCAACCTTCTTTATCCTTTCATTGAGCACGTTTATGAAATCCGCAGACAATGACCTTTCATTGAACGGCCTCGGGTCGAAGTCGTCGAAGATGTCATCGTAGCTTTCCAAGGTTATCACTATTTCCATGTTTTCACCTATTTCGAGTAAATGTCCTGGCTCTGGAAATCCATCTTTGCATGGCTTATCAGCTCATAGAACTGCTTCTTTACGCCTGCTTTGGGCTTTTCATTGATGAATTTGTCCAATCCGTAGAAACTGAACATCCATGCCGGTATTATGAGGTATTCGTCAAAGAATGGCACAAAGTGACGTATCAGTATCTGCCCCACTATGAAGAATATCGCCCCCAACAGGACAAGCCTTGATGCAAAGCTGTCTATCTCCTTTTCCTTGTCTTTCCAATACATCGCCATATTGGCAAAATGGGTATTGAGCCTTTTGGCTATGATCTCCTCTGTGTTTTTTTCCCTCTTTTCCTTTGGCACAGTAAGCACAATGCTGATCTTTTCCTTGATATTGATTTTCTTTATCCTGTTGTTGAGTATGTTCACGAAGTCAGCGGATATCGCCCTTTCGATGTAGTCCTGCATGTCAAAGTCATCGAAAATGTCGTCGTAGGAGTCCAAGGCCAGTATTATTTCCATTGGTTTTATCTGACCAAAAAGATTTATAAAGCGAGGGGAGATATTTCACCGAAGATAAGCATAAACTTCGTCCCTATTCTTGTAGAAATGCAGGACAATCCTTTCTTCCTTGAAAATTTCATATATCAGTCTCCTATTCATTATCCTGAGCGAAAAAATGTTCGCATGGTGCCTCATCGGCTTGCCCGATTCAGGATTCCTTTCTATTAACTGCAGATGCTCCTTGAGGATCTTCCTTTCATTGGCATCAAGCTTCTTGAAATCCTTTTCGAACTCCTTCGTTGTCTCGAATCCCATTCAATCCAGCTCATTCAGCGAGAATTTCCTGGTTTTCTCCTTTCCAGACTTTACGGCTTCCACAGACTTTGCTACAGCAAGTTCATAAAGGCTTTCCTCAGTCATCCTGTGCGCCCTGTCAAATTCAAACAACGCCAGTCTTACTGCTTCTGTCCTTGTTTTCACGTAGCCTTTCTTTATCATGGATTCCACTACATCTTCAACATACCCATTCACTTCCAAATTTATGTTTGCCATATTCTTCCATCCCCTAATAATTCTATAATAAAAGGTTATAAAAACATTATGGATTTCATATATGGCTCTCATTTTTGACCACCAAATGAAGATGCCGTTCCAGGGTTTAAAAAACCGAGTAGACCTTGCTGCCAGGAGCCTTTTTGGAAAAAAGGCTTCACCCAAAAAACTAAAAACGGTTCAACTAAAAAGAAACTATGTTTGTCTTCAGAGAAGAAAAACTATTGTCTAGAAGTAGTTGATCAGTTAGAAAAAAGAAAATAAAAAAATAAATCGGGTTAAAGGTTTTTAGCGATTACTGCTGCGCCTTCATTCCTGCAATGAAGTTCGAAGTCGCCGTCAATGTGTCAGCTGCGCTCCATCCTGCCACGATTATCTTCCCTTCGATTTCCTTCACTACGACCGGGTTGGATGCCGAAAGGTCAACCGCTGCTCCCTGCATTGCTGCAGCTGTAACAGTGTTCACCTTGTTTCCTCCGACTGTAATGATGGTCTTCGCGTCAGATGCCTGAGAGTCAAGCATGACCAGGTCAGATGGGACTGCGTAAACGTCCTTTGCAACCAGCTTTGACACAGATGCTCCTGCTGCATCCTTTATCACTGCCGTTTGCCCTGAAACGTCTGCTACGCATCCTGCGACAGATCCGCCAGAGACTGATGCTGATGTTTGGACATCGATTGCATCAACCTTCACAGTTATGCTTCCTCCGACCGTCTTGGAATCTCCCACATGCAATGGGCCGATTACCTCGGCGTTCTGGGATGCATTGACTGATGTTGGCGCTACAGACAAGAGAACATGCCTCTCTGACTTAGGAACCTTGAAGGTTCTTGAGGTTGAGGATTCCCCTGAGAATTCAGTTCCCCTCATGGAAACGAATCCCACATCTTCAGTTGCACCATCGTATGCATAGGATCCCGGATCATAGATTGATCCCGCCGTTGCTGCAACATATCCGATCTTATCGGTGTCTGTGTCAGCAGTGTCTTCAGCCAGAAGCTCGTCGTTTGTCGTGTCTGCATAGACTGATAGCTCTTCAACTGCCGTGTCGTCGTCATCTACGTTTCCAACGTTCTCGCTAATCGTTACAGTGAAAGCTGTATCCGATAAACTGGTTGTTCCAGCATCTACACCTGCACCGAAGACAACATATGCGTTTTTGCCTCCCCACTTGTATTCTATGTCGTTGACATCTCCGTCAGTGGCTGCCTGTGTCACCCATCCGTCCTGTGTATCATCTATTATGATGTACGGGTCGGATCCATCATATCCTACATACATGGTTTTTCCCTTTGCATTCCCAAATTTGAACGCATCCGCAGTGGACGAGGTTAACTTTACAGACTTATCCAAGCTGGTTCCATTCATCAGAGGCGTTGCAGCCGATTTGTAGTCCATCTTAACTGTGTCCATGGTCGCTGTCTCAAGGCCGTTGTTCTTTACAACGAATCCCTGATAGTTTGCAGTGTCGATAATGTTGTAGGAGTCTCCTGGAAGAACTTCTCCCCCTCCCATCGCGTCTGGATCATTTGACGTAATCCAAATTGCCTTCAATCCTGTCGCGTCTCCAACGGTTCCGTTCACATCTGTTCCAAGCGTGGATACCAATCCGATGTATGCCTTCCATTTGGAATCATCCCCGGTGTATCCCTTCAGCCCATATGTGAAATCCTTTCCGCTGTAAAGCTCGATCTCATCTGAATAGATTGCGATCTCTGCCCACATGGAGCTCATTGCATATCCTGGCGCTGTCTGGTACACATGGATCTTTATGTTCTTTCCATTGACAGTCACGGTCTCTGTCGTTCCCTCGGAAATCTGCTTCTCTGTGACATGGTTTCCTGCCGCGTCATAGATTGTCATAATTGCCGGGTGTGTGCTTGTTGCTCCAGTTTCTCTGGAAATATCCGACAGGCAGATCTTTACATCCGTTGTGTTCATGCACTCGTCCTTGTGAAGCGCTGGGTTGTATGTTGCCTCCTTCGCAAGCCTTATTCCCGTATTCTCGTCTGCTACTGAAACAGACGTGTCAGAGAGGTATCCTGTGCCTTCATCTGCGTCTGTTACGTCATTGCCCGAATTAGCAACAGGCGTGTCGCCAAGTCCTGATATGATGTCGCTCACTACCCATTGGCTTCCGAAGAGCTTTATGGTGTATCTTCCTTTTCCAATCTGGTCGTTTGTGTCGCAATCATACAGTGCCTTTGTTGTGTCTCCTGGACAAAGGGACAATCCATCATCGTCTGGGCCAAATGTCGTCAGGTATGCTGTCACATCTGGTGCAAACATGACTTTCTTTTCGTCATTTTGCCATGCAGTGTTTCCCCTAAGGTAGATGTATTGCTGCTCTGTGAAGGTGCTTGATGTCTGCTTGCTGGACACTGTTACGTCTGAAAGTGCGGATAGCATGTTTCCGTCTATCTTATAGTACTGCACTCCAGCATCGTCTCCATCAGACTCTTCAATTACCCCTCCCGCATCAAAGACTGCCCCATCTCCATCCTGGAATGGCGCCGACTCTGCATCTGCAAAGTCGCTTATCTCTGTCTGGTTGTCCTGTGCCCTGTTGCTCAGGGTGTTGTCAAGGTCCTCTGCGATCAATGGCTTGATCTCGGCTACTGCTGTGCCGGTCATTCCCGGATATATGATTTCCAATGTCGTAGTCTTGTCCGTTACGGAGCAAGCTGCCGATCCTCCGGTTGCGTTCCCTCCTGCTACACAGTTTGCTGTTCCGCTTATTGCGGCTGTGTACTCCTTCTCGGTGTATGCGCTATTTGCAATCTTCGCTGCAATCATAGCTGCTGCGACACCGTCGCTCGCTGCGGCCTTTTCGCCCACCACTATTTTAGCAACAGGCTGTCCGTTTGCGTTTACAAGTTCGGTATTTCCATACCATAGGCCTGCAAATGCCACAGAGCTAGCCAAAATTGCTCCTCCGGCGACTATTGCGCCCAATCTTTTCAAATTTATTCCATTCATTCATTTCACCTCTATTTTTTAACTCTCCCTGGAAGTCTAGATGCTTCTTCGGGGGAGCTTAACATCCTGTCTGTCGGCACCTTTTTAAATCTTTTGATAGTCTATAAAATAAAGTTTATAAATAATACTAGGGTATATGGCAAAAGACGAACCTTTACTTCGATTTTTAGCGATGTACTCCATACCAGGGGTTTTTGCCATAACCTTAATAATATCTTTCATCAATATCATTTGATGGATAAGATTCTTAACCTTTACGACGGGCTTTACCGGAAGTACGGCCCCCAGCACTGGTGGCCTGGGGAAACCCAGTATGAGGTAATCATAGGGGCTATCCTTACTCAGAACACTGCCTGGTCAAATGCTGAAAAAGCCATAGCCAACCTAAAATCAGCAAAAGCCCTTGATCCAGCTATACTGATAGGGCTTGAGGATGCCAGGCTTAAGGAACTGATAAGGCCAAGCGGATTCTACAACCAGAAGGCAGAAAGGCTGAAGTCAATAACCTCCTGGTACCTATATAATAGGAAAAAGGCCATTTCAATGGACAGGATGGCCCTAAGGCAGGAGCTTCTTGGCATCAAGGGGATAGGCAGGGAAACCGCGGATTCAATAGCCCTTTATGGCTTCAAAAAGCCCATCTTCGTCGTCGATGCCTACACAAGGAGGTTCTGCAGGCACCATGGCCTGCTGGAAAAGGGGGAATATGACGACTATAGGCTGCTTTTTGAGGATGCAATAGGCCTTAAGACCAAGATCTTCAACGAATACCATGCCTTGATTGTTGCCTGGGGCAAACTGCATGGCAAAGCCACGACGACCAACTGACTGTCTTTGGCCTTGCTTTCCCTTTCAGAGCCTTGAGGATCTCCCCTGCGCTTTGGCTTGCCTTTTTCCCGGTCGTGTCTATCTCAAAGACATTCCTCTTTATCCTTAATACAGCTGAGCAGTAGTCCAAAGCCTCTGCCATCATGTTTTCGATTATCTTTTCCTTGTGGTACCTTCTTTTCTCTAGCCTTTTCCTGATTTCCTCAGGATGGGCCCTTAATACAAATGCATAGTCTGGTTTAAGGTTCAGCTCAGACGCAAGATGCCCCTCCATAATATAGCTTTCCCTGTTTTTTATCTTCCTTTTGGCCCATTTTTCAAGGTCTTTTACCTCAACTTCCTTGGTCCTGAGCCTTCTGTTGTATTTAAAAGGAATGTCCTGAACAGCGTCAGACAATTCAATCAGGGGAACCTTAAGCTTTTTGGAAAGGATCCTGGCTATGCTTGTCTTTCCTGTCCCAACAGACCCTGTTATGATGATCTTCATTCTTCATCCTTCCCGAACGTTGTTTTCCACATCTTGGATGCAAGCTTTCCTGAATACATCATCTTCTCTGCAAGGGGCTTTGCCTTTGCCTTGTTTTCCTTATGCGTTTTCAGGAAAGCGTTGAGCTTGTCAACAAGTATCTGCTTCAGCTCCCCTGTAAGGATCTTCCCTGCTTTGTATTCATTTCTTATCCTCTCAATCTCATCGTCATCCTCCTCAAAGATGAGGTAAAGCCATTGGAAGCTCACGTCAACATCAGGATTCCCCCCTAATTTCCTATGCTCCTCGACAGTGGGCTGGCCCCCTGAAAATGCGTATTTCATGATTTTGTTTCTCACTGTCTTCTCGTCATCGTCAAGCCAGATGGCCGTTTCCCCTTTGGATGCGCTCATTTTGCCTTCCATCCCTGTCAAAGGCGGAAGGAACTTGCTGTGGATGGACGCTGTCCTGAAATATCCGAATGACTCTGCCATGTCCCTCTGGATCCTCCAGTAAGGGTCCTGGTCAATGGCGTTGGGTATCAGGCACCTCTTATCTTCAAAAAAAGTAGGCACAACCTGGTAGGAAGGATAGAATATCATTCCTGTGTTGGTCTCGTTGGTAAACCCGAAAACCGCCTTTGCTGTTGAAAACGTTATCTTCCTGCTTATCTTTAGCAGCATGGGATAGACATTCTTCACGTATTCTACGTCCTTGAAGATGAATGTCTTGTCAGGATCAAAGCCCAAGGCAGCTATATCCAGGATGTTGTCGTTTGCATAGTCGTCGACCTGCTTGAGCGTC
>JAPLWW010000116.1 GCA_026396375.1 Microcaldota archaeon
AACATGCAACAACGACAATGCCTTCCCGAACAGCGACTATCTCAGCGACAACGATGATGCCGAGGGCATGCTGTACTTTGACATACCCAAATACAGCGATCCTGGCTATATAGGGTTCAAGTTTGACCCCTCATTAAAGCCAAGGGAAGTCAGGTTCAGATATGGCTGATTCCCCAGTCATTTTCATTTAATTTTTATAACATTTGGCGACAAATAGCAAACTATTTAAAACAAACCATAGAATATCCAAACAAGGTGAATACTAATGAATCTGCTTTATCCCTCAGCCAGAGGTTTTGCAAAGGCAATGGAGGCTATATGGAACATCATAGACGAGGGAATCTTCAAGATCGGAAAGGACCAGATAAGCCTGATTGCAATGGACCCAAGCCAGATCTCAATGATAATCTTCAGGTTGCCTAAGGAAACGTTCCTTGAGTATGAGGTATCCGAGCCTATTTCAGTGGGAATAGACATAGACTATGCAAAGAAGATACTGAAAAGGGCCAAGGCCAATGAGCAGATAAGGATAAGCATAGAGAAAGGCAAGCTTATCATGACCTTTGAGACAGACAAGTCAAAAAGGGAGTTCAGGATGCCTTTGCTTGACCTTACGGAAGGCGTAAGCAAGGAGCCGCCGATAGAGTACAACAACTCGTTCAAGATAGCCTCGGAAACATTAAAAGAAATAGTTGAAGATACCAGCATAGTCTCCAACTATGTCAAATTTGTCCTTGATCCTGACACTGTCTCGATAGACATCAAGAGCGACACAGGGGAGATAAGGGAGGATTTCAAGGTAGGCGAGGATGTCATGGAGATAAAGGCGGAGACAGGGGCAAGGTCACTTTATCCTGTACAATACCTCTCTGACATTCTCAAGGCAACAAGGAAAAGCGACATAGTCTCGATATACATGGAGACAGAGAAGCCATTAAGACTGGAATTCAACCTTGAGGGAGCGTTCATAAGATATTACCTGGCTCCTGCTTCGGAATCCTGATTTTTCAGTTGTTTTGTTTTTGATTTATACCCTGAATATCATAATTAGGCATCAAACACGGATTTTGTGTGGCAATTAGTTGTAAATTAAAAATATAAATGTACGACGAAAGCGAAGATTTAAAAATAGCCCAAACAATATAATTTCAGTAGGACAAATCGGTTGTCCTGAAAAGGATGCGACCGTAGCAGCCTCTGTCAAGCAGTCGGCCATTAATATGGTGTCTGGACTATAACTCACCATACGAAACCCGTGCTTGTTAAGCTTGTATTGGCGCGAAGAAGATAACCTTTAAAACGAAGGGATGGGTTAAGATTGATATCCGTAATCGTTTAAGGAACTTCCTCACCGAGTCCATATACCAGGGAGTTTGATCAGGTGCAAAAATGGCAAGGAAGAAAAAGGCAGGCGGAAGAAAACCAAGCAAAAAAAGCAAGGTCTCAAAGGTCAAGAAGCTGATCAGGTTAGCCAAATCAGGAAAAGGAAAGAAAAGAAAGAAAAAGCGCTAATTCTTGCCAATAAATTGATCTAATTTTCAAGGAGTTAACAAGTATTAGCTAAAGGATATCTTTTCAGAATAATGGATACGCAACCATTACAGACTGAGAAATGGCCCTGCCCCGAGTCCTGATAACTTTTTAATATCTCTTTTTCCAATTCCATAATGTCCTCGCAACTGCAAGACAAAGAAGATGTTACTGAGATAAAGGGCAAAGGCAGGTTTTTCAATCCCTTTACCGGAAAGGACCCTTTCGAGGAGGACATAAAGAAAGGGCTGAGCATAGAGGAAATGAAGAAGAGGCTGCAGGAAAGGTCGGCGCAGGAAAAGATAAAGTATCTGGAAACCCTATTGTCAAAAAGGGGAAGCTCCTTGAAGAAAGGGACAGTCAATGGCATCGAGGAGATAATTTCCGAATCCTACAGGTTCTTCGGAGACGAGATGATGGAGAAAGGCTATTATGGAAAGGCGGCGCAGTCCTATGAAAGCGCCAATGAGGACGAATTGGCAAAAAAGGCATGGAAGCTTGCAGGGGATTCGCAGATGGCGGCTGCTCAAGCAGAGACACAGCCAATCATCAAAGAAACGGAAGCTCCGGCAGAATCTGCCCATAAGAAACCGAAGCCGGGGGAATCCAGGCATGGAGAGCCAGGCGAAGCAGCGGCAGAATTCCATGAAGAGGCGAAAAAGGAAGGATCAAGGCCAGAAAACAAAAAGGCAGAAGGCCCAAAAAAGAAACCGGTCATGGAAAAGGAGCAGGAGGAAAGAATAAGGATATCGGAGGCCGGGGAGAAGGGAGGCGAGGAAAAAGGGCAAGAAGTCAAAAAGGAAATTGGAAAAAGGAAAAAGTCCGGATTTGCCACAGCCGCGGAATTCTATGAAAACGCAGGGGAAATGGAAATGGCCGAATCGGCGTGGAAGCTTGCAGGCGATGAATACCTTTCATTTTCCGAAAAGGACAGGAAATACCTCGACGATGCCCTGGACAGCTACAAGAAGGGAAAAAATTTCAAGATGTCAGTTTACGTCTCGCTTTTGTCGGGGAAAAGCACAAAGTCAATAGAGGATCTTTCAAAGAAAGGAAACCTCGGAAGGAAGGAGTTTGTCATCATGGCAAACGATCTGCTGACAAAGAATTATCTGCATGCAGCGAGGTTCCTGTTCAACCTGGCCGGAGAAAAGGACCTTGCAAGGAAGATTCTGGATATGGAAAAGAAGAAATAAAATAAAAAAATAAAAAATTACTCTGCCGCTTTCTTCGACTTCACGATCTTGATTCCTGCAGGCGTTGAGATTATCATTTTGTCGCTCAAAGCGGCAAGGTCGCCGTTTGTCTTCATTGCAACCATCTTTATCTTCTCAACCATCGATTTCAGCTTGTTCGGCTGGTTTGCAAGAGGCGTGATATCAATAATCATGATATTCCCGCTTGTAAGCTCCTTCATAATAAGATCCGCATCCCCGTCGTTCCTTATGGATATTTTTTTGATATACATTTTTGCAGGGGGGTTCACTGCATCTCCTACGTCCTGGCTTGCGCCTGATAAGAGTTCATCAAGATTCTCTTTGCCTTCTTCTTCTCCTTTTTTGCCAAATACTTTGTCCAAGATGCCCATTTAATCACCTAATCACTCCAATATGATAATTGGTCTTTTTAACTATTCCTAGGTCTAGTTTAAAAACATTATGCTGTTCTAAGACTATTCTATGGTAACTACCTTTGAGGAGTTGCTCGAAAAAAAAACGATATTCGTAGACAAGACAGTATTATCTCCGCATTATGTTCCTGAAAGCATGCTCTTCAGGGAAAAGCAGCTGGAGGAGATCATGAAAACGCTCACTCCCGCCCTCAAGGGCCAGAAGCCAAGGAACATCTTCCTTTACGGAAAAACAGGGACAGGGAAGACATCCTCGATAAAATATGTTCTGAACCATTTCAACAGGCAATCCCAGAAATCAGGGTCAAAGACGGAAATGGTCTATCTCAACTGCAGCATATACGACTCAAGGTACAAGATACTCCAGAAGCTCATGAGGCCCCATTACCCCGAGCTGGAGAAATCAGGCTTCGGAATCTCCTACATTTATGAAAAGCTTGTGGAAAAGCTTGGGGAAGACAACCACATCATAGCGGTTTTGGACGAGATGGACATGATAAAGGAGCTTAGCGACCTTATCTACACCTTCACAAGGTGCAACGACGAAGTCAAGGTAGGGGGCCTGACATTGGTTGGCATTTCAAACAAGCTGAGCTTCAAGAATGAGCTGGATCCAAGGGCCAGGAGCAGCCTTTACGAAAACGAGGTCATTTTCCCTCCATATGACGCTTCGCAATTGAAGAACATTCTCATGCAGAGGATAGAGCTGGGATTCCAGAAGGAAAGCGTCTCAGACGCGGCCCTGAGCCTGATTTCGGCGATAACGGCCCAGGAGAACGGAGATGCCAGATATTCATTGAAGCTTCTGCTCAAGGCCGGAGATGTCGCAGAGTCAATGGGAGCGATGAAGATAGAGGAAAACCATGTGGAGGAGGCGAAGAACCTTGTCGAATATGACTTTGCCTCCGAGGGCATATCAAGGCTTCCGATAAACCACCAGATAGTTCTTTACACAATAGCGAAAATGTCAATAGCAAACAAGCAGAAGCTCACCGAAGGGGAGGATTCATACCTTTTTTCAGGGGATGTGTATGACCAATACACAAAGATGGCAAGGAAGGTCAGCAAGACCCCAAAAAGCGCAAGGTGGTACAGGGAATACATCAACGAGCTGGAGGCAATGGGCCTTATCTCGACAGTCTTCACAAGCAAGGGGATAAGGGGGCATACCAGGCTCATAAGGATAGGCCACAACCCAAACGACATCATCCAGATCATAGAGAAGAATATAGGGATGAGGTCATGAAGCTCCTTGTTTTTGCCTTTTTCATACTTTTGCTTTTTTCCTTCGGATGCCTCAATATATATAAAGATACCATAAACGACAACTGCTATAACGATGCAAAATACAACTCAAGCTATGAAAAGATAGACTGCCTTGGGGAGCAGTCAAGGTATCTTGCGGCATTCAACGATAAGGAAAAGGCATTGGATATCTGCGACCAGATAAAAGCCAAGTTCGTGGATCCAAAAAAATTAGGCTTTACCGAAGGCAGCAATTTCAACATTTTTCCGTCTCATGCCGTAACTATGTACAATAATTGCATAGAGGAGGTTGCAGTGGCTTCATGCTCGGATGATTCTTCCTGCGATTCGGCAGCGGCCATTTGCCAGAAGCAGATCATTCCAAGCGTGTTTCAGGCAATAGACGATGCATTTTCAAAATTTCCAGGAATGGATTCATTCAATCTAATGCATTACCAGGGATGCGTTGACAATGTAAATTTCAAGAAAGACCAGATAGATTCTCTTCCTAAAATGATGGAGAATTTCATATGCCTCATGACAACAAGAGGCAAATGCTCCTGATTCTTATCATTATTCCTTTATTTCTTCGGAATTGAGTATCTCCATTGCCCTTTTGACAGTCATGCCTTCCCTTATCCCTGCATTCTCCCCCCAGGTTGTGGTCTCCTTGAGCTTTGCCTTCATGAAGTCGTCTATTGATTTGACTCCCTTGACAAATCCGGCGACATCCCCCACCTTCTCGGCCATTTCCCTGCTGATGTAGGTTGTCGCGATATATCCCCTTTTGCATTTGAGAACAATCAACGGCAAACTTCCAAGCTCATAAAAAAAGATGTCCAGATGTTCCAGATCCGTAGGCATCTAGAACCCACCTTCTTTCCTTTCCTTCCTCCTGATGTTCTGGTTCTTCTTTATCTCAAAGATATGCCTGTGCTTTCCGCAGCTTATGCAGTAGTAGACCCTCCTTATTCCTGTGTCTATCACAACGTCCTTCTGGTCCCCTATGTCGTATCTTGATCCCCTGATTATGTCGACTGTCTTGTCCCTTGGGACCCTTCTTCCGCAAGCCTCGCACCTGACAAGAGGCTCCCTTCCCCTGCTTTTCTTTCCGATTCCCATAATACAACACCCATCATTCTATTTTCAACGCATATTCTCCCGGGGATTTCTTTCCCAGGTATTTTGCAACCTCGCTTTTTTCGGCATCAAAAATTATCGCTATGCCTGAAAACTTCTCAGAAAGCTCGGTTGACCCGCATGCCGGGCACTTGTTGTCGTTTTTTATTATGAAATTGCACTGCTTGCACGCCTTCATTCATTTCACCCTTCTCTTGTCGCTTTCCATCTTTTCCTTCTTCTCCTTTTTCTCAGGCTTCTTTTCCTCCTTGGGCTCCTTTATCCACTCGTCCTTGCCAAGGCCCTCTCCCCTCATGGTAAGGCTTATCTTTATGTTGCTTGCAGAGCCTTTCATGCTTACAGTTGAGGCCTTTGCAAAGATGATGTCCCCTTTCTTGAGCTTCTTTCCATTAACTCCTTCAAGGATCCTGTCCTTCTTGTTTACAGAGAACCTGTCCTTTGATATCTGGGAGATGTGCAGAAGCGCCTCTATGGGCCCTATTATCACGAATGCGCCGAAGTCCATGACATCCTTGATCACTCCCTTGTAGACTTCGTTGACATCTATTGTGAACGTTATCATGTCAAACTCTGTTGTGAAATATATGTTTGGGTCCCCTGAAACGACTATGCCCTTGCTTATGGGATTGGCATCTATTATCTTCACTACCAGCCCAAGATCCCTTATCAGCTTTCCCTCGTATTTCTCCTTGAGCACTTC
Source organism: Microcaldota archaeon (assembly GCA_026396375.1). Lineage (GTDB taxonomy): Archaea > Micrarchaeota > Micrarchaeia > Anstonellales > J096 > JAPLWW01. The sequence goes on from JAPLWW010000116.1 coordinate 6,246, forward strand.
CTTTATCGCTTCGCCGATGTCCCTTTTTGCCAAAGCAGGGCTTACCCTGATCTTTTCTTCTGCCTTCACGACGCTATACATTGCAACACCCCATATTGAGCTATAAGCTAAGCTTCAAAATGTTTTAAAACCTGATTAATGGGATATGTTTTTAAAAGAATTGGAAAAACTAATTGCTGTAAGGTGCAATCAAATGATAATGATAGACCACGAGGGGTGCATCAAGTGCGTCGGGTGCTCGTCGGTGTGCCCGAAGAACGCCATAGAGTACATAGGGGAAAGGATGGCAACCTACCCTGAGCTTTGCATAGACTGCGGGCTTTGCATAAAGGCATGCCCTGCAAACGTGATTGAGCTGTTTCCCAAGATAAAAGACATATCGCAATTGCCTCCTGAGGCAAGGAAGAAATACAACGTGTGATTCAGATGGAAAGGAAGGATTATGATGTCATTATAGTAGGCGCTGGCCCTGCAGGCTCCACTTTGGCCAGGATCTGCGCCCAGGGAGGCCTTGACGTTGCCGTTTTTGACAAGAGGAAGGCCATTGGAAACCCCGTAAGGTGCGGTGAGGGCCTTGGCTCAAGGGAAGTCATAGAGCAGGGCCTTGAGGTTCCCAGATGGGCAATCTCGACAGATGTCAAGGGAGCGAAGGTCGTTGCCCCCAATGGCAAGGAATTAATATGGGAATCAAAGGAGACAAGTGGATGGATCCTCGAAAGGAAGCTTTTTGATAGTTGGTTAGCGCAATTGGCAGTCGCAAAAGGAGCCGAGATCCATGTCAACAACAGGGTTATTGATGTCATCAGGGAAAACGGAAAGCTAAAGGGAGTGAAAGTAAAGAATGGGGCATGCCCTGACATCTGCGACTATACTGCAAAGATCATTGTTTCTGCAGAAGGCATGGAAAGCCTAACTGCAAGGAAAATGGGATTTCCCACTGTCCATAGGCTTTACGATGTGGATACCTGCTACCAATACGAGATGCAGCCTTACAATCATCAAAACTTAATTGAGCTTTATTTCGGCAACAAGATAGCCCCAAGGGGATACGTTTGGATATTTCCCAAAGCCAACAAAAGGGCAAACGTCGGAATAGGAATAGGGGCGCACCTTGAAACCCAACTCAAGAAGAGCAACATAAAGGGAGCTGATCCAAAGCCTTATCTTGACGAGTTTGTGAAAAACAACAAGGAGCTAAAGGAAGCTTCTACATTGATGGATTTCGGGGGAGTCATAAGCGTCTGCGAGCCCATAGGAAAGTTCACTATGGACAATGCAATGGTCATTGGAACCGCTGCAAAGCAGGTTGATCCTATCCATGGAGGAGGGATCGCATTGGCCATGGAATCAGGCGCATTGGCAGGAAACGCCATCCTTGAGGCAAAGAAGAACAGCAACTTCACAGAGGGATTCCTTTTCAACGCCTATGAGAAGCCATGGAGGGAAACTGCAGGAAGCAAGATGGCAAAAAGATTGTTGCTGAGGAAGGTCATGGAAAAGCTGGATGATGATGATTTGAATTATATATTCAGCAACATGAACCAGGAGGACCTTGCGGAGATAGTGGGAAAGAGCAAGTTCGCCGAGACTGCGGCAAGGATGGTCGCCGGAAGGCCCCAGCTATTGAAGGTCCTTGGAGCTTTGATGGGATAAAAAGATAATCTTCTATTATCGTTGTCCTTTTTCCATATCCATCTTTTCATGGATCAATGATTTGTAATTGTCATAGAGGAAACCGTATATCCCATCTTTGGTCTCAAGGTGATCCTCTGTCCTTGGCATATTCCGCCTTTTCTTCTTTTCCAATTCACGGAATCTCCTGCTCAACAGATCATTGTATATCCTTATCCTTTCGCCAAGTCTTAATTTTTCAATGCCCTTTAGGGAATTCCTGTATGCCCTTGGCAGGTCATCAATTCCATTTATCCCTTCCGGCTCCGATTTGTTTCTTCCGAATATCGTGGCTATGGTAATGCCAATTGCCCTGAGGCCTTTCTTGTTTGAGGCATTGGCATTTTCCTTTATTCTCTGCATTGCGATCTCCATAATAATAACCTACACTTTTCCGAAAAGGTGCCTGTATTTGTCCTCCATCTTGCAGACAAAAGGGTTCTCCTCGTGGTACTGAGGATTTCCGATGATCCCTATTCCCGTGGGCTCCAATTTGTGCTTTTCCAGCATTACAGCAAGGGCGGAATCGGATGTCCAAAGGTTTCCCCTCATCTTCTGCATCTTTTTAATCACTTTTTTCCCGGATCTTATGCTTTCCATGAAAAATAGTTTAATTGCATGTTCTTTTAAATGTTTATTGTTGTTTGATCTAGTAAATGTCCCGGAGCCCTTACAGGCTAATCATTATTTTTTATCAAATCTTAATTTCTTTTTGGATATGAGGAGATAAATTCCCTCTTCCTTAGAGGTTTTGGCAGGTAATAATGCCAAAGCCATCTTCCATTTTCTGTCCTTGACTTTTTCAGATCCCTTCCAGGAGGCGGCGCGTACGGTTTGCCGTATTCTTTTCTGCTTTCAACCCTCCATAATGAGGAAAGGTCTGCATCAAAGTACCAATCCCCCCTTTTTGGCGCCCATCCCTGCTGCATTGCTTCATTTTCCATGCAATTGGCTATGTATTTTGGAGTAATCCAGTTAGGGATGCTGAATGGCCCGCCTATATACTTCAAATCATCCAGCTTTCTTATCAGATCCGGGACGCAAGGCCTTAATATTCCAGGCCTTCTTCCTCCCTTGAGCAACCTTTCATAGGACCTTTCCTGGTTTATGAAAATATCATCGTCTTTTCTTGAAGATTCAGGCTTGAATTTCCGTATCCCTGGTTTCAGGTTTTTCCTGCTTCTCCTGATTGTCTTTTGCATTATAATATAGTTATAATATATGTTTAAATGCTTGTTGTTTGATCTAAGATCAGAGCTTGCCCTGCATTATCTTCTTGTCTTTCGCCAGCCCCAAATGGGCCAAAGTGCTCCATTTCTTCCTAACATATGGCTCAATCTTCTCATAATTGGCCTTGACAAACTCGATTGTCCTTTCATCAGCAGGATATCCGCTTCCGAAGAACCCCAGCTCATTATGCAATTTCTTTATCTCATTGTCCCTAGTCACTTTTGCTATTATGCTTGCGCAAGCAACCACGCAGTAGTTTTCATCCGCCTTGTGTTCCGCCGTAACCTGCTTCGCGCCTTTCTCCTTAAGCTCATTGACCATCCTTGTGCCGTCGTGCTCGAAAAGGTCAACAAACATGTGGTCCGGCTTCGCCTTTGAGACGAAATCACTGATAATCCCGTTCTCCATGGTATTGATGTTTTCTTTGTCTATCCTGGAAGGAAGTATCTTCTCTATTTCAATGTGCTTGGCCTTCTTTTCTATTTCAAGAAAAAGAGATTCCCTCTGGGAGGGAGACAATTGCTTAGAATCCTTTCTGACAAGGAGGCTTATTTCCTCCAGGCCTTTCTTTTCAAAACAGACAAAAGCAATCACTAGGGGCCCAACCAAGGCGCCCCTTCCTGCCTCATCCACTCCGCAAATCATTCAGAAATGTGCCTTTTGTCCACGACGACATAATCTGAGACTGCCATGACTGTCTCGAACGGCAAGTAAGCCTTTGTGTTTACTTTCTTCAATTTTGAAACCGTTGGGCTGTCATGGTTCGGGTCCAAAACAATGTATTCCATTGCTCCGCTTATTTCGTTTATCGCGACGTCAACTACCCTTCCCAAATCTTCCCCTTCATTCGATATGACTTTCCTTCCTGAGAGCTGCCTTGCAAGCATGTACCTTGCCATCCAAATCACCTTTTGATACCCTATACCATTAGAAGATTTAAAAATCTAATGGTTGGCATTTCCGAAAGCCCCTACAGCTGTCCATAAATTAGGAATACCAATTGTTTTTTAATGATTTATATTGAATAAACCCATGTTTTAGGCATGCAAACGGCAAGCGTAAAGGAAATGATAGAGCAGCTGGATTCAAATCCCTCCAAGGGCCTCAGCGAGAGAACAGCTTCGGAGCATGCAAAAAAATACGGGCTCAATGTCTTCGCAGACAAGAAAAGGATGTCATTCCTGGAGATAATCTTCGGGCATGCGTCAAACGGGCTGATAATCTTATTATTGATCGCAAGCGTCATCAGCTTCATACTGCAGGAATTCATAAATGGCTTGGCAATCCTTTTTACAATTCTGCTCTCGATATTCTTCAGCTCTTTCCTTGAGTCGAAGGCGGACGATGCCATCGAGCAATTGTCAAAGTACAGCGCAAAGAAGGTTGTTGTAATAAGGGAAGGAAAGAAAAAAGTCATTGACAGCACGCTTCTTGTTCCCGGGGACATCATAGTTTTGGAAGCAGGGCACATTGTCCCTGCAGACTGCATCATACTGGACAGCAGGGAATTGAGCGTCAACGAGTCTGTTCTGACCGGGGAATCCCAAGCACTATACAAAAAGGAATCCGACAAGATTGACTTTTCTTTGCCCAATTACAAGCAGAAGTCAATCCTTTTTTCAGGGACAAGCATAATCAGCGGAGTCTGCACAGGCTTGGTTTTCAAGACAGGAAAAAATTCGGAATTCGGAAAGATAGCTGAAACATTGAACGTAATAGAGAAGGGGGAATCGACTCTTTCAAGAAGGGTGGAGGACCTTGGCAGGAAGATAAGCATCCTTTCAACCATCATAATCCTCTCGCTCATAATCTTTGGCGTGGTTGGAGGAAGGGACCTGGCCCATCTTTTCATATTCTCGGTTGCCTTGGCGGTTGCCGCGATACCTGAAGGCCTGCCAACCACTCTGGTCATTCTCCTCGCATTGGGAGTAAGGGAGATGGCGAAAAACAATGCCGTTGTGAGGAAACTGTCCTCGATAGAGACCATAGGATCCATAGATGTCATTGCCACTGATAAAACCGGGACAATAACAGAGGGAAACCTGATACTGGACAGGATATTCATACCTTTCGAGTTTGCAGACCAGAAGGAATGGAAGGACTCCCTGTCAAAGGCGGTATTATGCACCAATGTTACAGAATTCAACGGAAAAATCTATGGGGATGAGCTTGACGTTGAGGTTGTGAAAAAATCCTCGCTGATGGGAATAAGGAGGCACGAGGCCAAGATAATCGAGCCGTTTTCCTCAGACAAAAAAAGGATGGTCGTTTCCCACAAGGGAATGAAAATACTGAAGGGCGCGCCAGAGGTAATTATCCCCGAATGCTCAAGGATGCAGCTTAAGGAGGGATTCTCAAAGATGGACAAAACAATAAGGGAGGACCTTCTGGACAGGGTGGACGAGTTTTCAAAAGAGGGCTACAAGGTGGTGGCGGTTGCGTTCTCAAGGGAAAGGGATTGGATATTCGACAGCTTCCTTCTTTTCAAGGATCCCCCGAAAAAAGGCGTTGAGGAAACGATAAGGAAGGCCAAAATAGCGGGAATCTCCATAATAATGATGACAGGGGACAACAAATACACTGCCAAGGCAATAGCAAAATCCGTAGGCATCATTGAAAACGAGGAGCCAGTCTCCTGGGAGCATATAGAGCATCTCCCTTCTGCTGAGCTTTACAGGAAAATAATGGAGCATAGGGTCATCGCAAGGGCGACCCCTGAAAGCAAGCTTAGGATAATAGAGGCATTGAAGTCAAAAGGCCACATTGTCGCAGTTACCGGGGACGGAATCAACGACGCTCCGGCATTGAAAAGCGCAAACGTCGGGGTTGCTATGGGGATAAGGGGGACAGAGGCAAGCAAGGAAACCGCCGATATAGTTCTTCTCGACGACAATTTCTCAACCCTTTTCAACGCAATAATGTACGGAAGGTCAATCTTCAGGAACATAGTCAATTTCGTGAGGTTCCAGGTTACAACCAACATCTCCGCTATTTTCCTCACTATAATGACATTTGTCCTTGACCTTCCCCTGGCCCTCACTGCCATCCAGCTGCTTTGGATAAACATCATCATGGACGGCCCGCCTGCGGTGGCCCAGGCCTTTGAGAAGCCGAGCGCAGCCATAGAAAGGGACAAGCCGAGAAAGGATGCTACATTACTTTCATTGCCAATGCTGTGCATAATATTCCTCTCAGGAATATTCATTTCTTTGTGCACATTCTACATCTTTTACCAGAACCTTGGTCAGGGGGATTATGTTGCGTCAACCCTTGCGTTCAACCTATTTGTTTTCAGCCAGCTGTTTAACTCTTTCGCAGTGAGGTCTCCCAAGATGCATTTCTGGGAAAACCTGCTTTCAAACAAAGTGCTGATCATCATCGTCCTTATCATGATTGCAATACAGATATCAATAAATTACATACCTTTCCTTTCATCGCAGTTTTTCAAGGTCTATCCCCTTTCCTTTACAGACATAGTGCTCATCATGCTTATTTCCTCTTCCATACTTTTCATAGATGAGGTGAGAAAATCTCTCAACATCTGGACCTCGGCCTGAAAATCGCTGTGTTTAGGGGAGTTTATTCCCCATCCGAGGACTCCTTTCTTCTTGCAAGGCACATGAAAAAAAGGAGGGGATCCTTTCTGGAGATAGGCACCGGCACGGGCATTGTCGCGCTTTCCAACGCAGCCAGCAACAATGGCTCAAAAATTATTGGGACAGATGTCAGCAGGAACGCCGTCAGGAACGCGATCTCAAATGCAAAAAAGAACAATATAGCAAATGCCGAGTTTTTCGTTTCAGACATGTTCTCCAATGTAAATGGAAAGTTTGAGACCATCTGCTTCAATCCTCCTTA
>JAPLWW010000083.1 GCA_026396375.1 Microcaldota archaeon
GGTCCTTGGCTGTGTAAAGGACCACTGCAAGGAACAGTGCCCCGACCCATGCGAAGACCGTGCTTTGGAAGGCCCAGGCAGGAAGCGCGACAAACCAAGAGCCCACCAATCCAACTCCGGGATGGAACCTGTATGCCAAAAACGCAGGGATCAATGCTATGAAAGGAATCAGATAGATAGGATAGAAAAAGAATGCCATCAGCATCGCGAAGCTTGCCAGATAGGTTATTATCGCCCCGAAGGCCATATCGTTGGACTGCAGTTGGCTTACAAATGCCCTAACCCTAATCTGCTCAAAGGTTTTTCCTTTCATCACCTAATTGATAAGAGGGAATGTTTAAAAATGATGCCCTGTCCCAACGACTGTTTTTCACTGCCTTTTTTCTTTTGACAAAAAATTTCAGATCAACATCAAGGTTTAAAAACAACTGATTGCAAAAAGAGGATCATGTGCGACCTGAGGATCGAAGGTACAAAGGGAATTGTTGACCTGGCAAAATGCCCGTTTGAGTTCGGGTCTCCTGAATTCATCAATTACCATCTCAAAAACCTAGTAGGAATAATACAGGACACGCCAATAAAGGAGATAGACTATGAGGAGGAGATAACGTTCATACTCCCCCCTGAAAAGGCAAGCGTGCTTATTGAATATGCGAAAGTTGTTTCCCAGATAGAAAGCATAAGGCTGAAGAAGGACATTTACGGCCATCCATCCGATCCCAACTACAGGAAAAGGCAGGCTCTTCTTGAGAAATTCGTGGATTACATTTACATGAACCCTGTGAGCGCGGCCAGATTGCTGCAGGAGTACAAGGAGCCAACACCTGATTCAGCCGCATTCATGAAAGGCCTGCAGACTTTCCAGGGATGGATAGCAGGAATTTTGAAAAGGTTCGAGGCAACGGAGCTGCTCAAGCTGGTCAAGGAAAAGGGGGACATGAGAAGCGCGTTCCTTTCCCTAGTAGGCACTAAAAGCATGGCGTTCTCAAGCACCATTTCATTGGATCTTCCTGAAAACGCGGTCGCCGTGAAAACCGCAAAGGGGATATATGACCTGCCCTTTGGAGTGAAGATAAGCATTTACGAGATACCTGAAAAGGACTTCTACATATACAAGATGGAGAATCCTGTGCTTGAGTCTCTTTCCCCTGAACTGAAGTCAATGCTGATGGATATGATAACAGGGCAGATGAAGGAGAACTTCACAGCCATGGATTATACCATTCTTTTTGGACTGAAGGTGAATGAGTACAGGGCAAAATTCATGGATGAATCCCTCAAGGGAAGCATAGACATAACGCCTAAACAAGCCTTGATCATGGCGCGCGAAGCCGCATCATGGGTTGTGGGAATGGGCTCTCCATTGGAAACGATGATGCTTGATCGCGATAATCTTACTGATATCTATATAGACAGCGAAAACAGCCCGATATATATGGACCACAGGGAATTCGGCATAGTCCAGTCCCTATACAGGTATAATTATGAGATGCTTGAAAGGGCCTTCAAGAACATGATATTCTCTGAAAAGGGCAAGAAGTTTGACGAGAATTTCCCTGTTTCAGACGTTGTTGTCAAAAGGGAGGCATTGAGATGCCACCTTCAAAGGCCTCCTGCGACTTTTGGGGAGCTGCAAGGGGCACTGAGGCTTCTTTCAGAGGAGCCTTTCACATACGCCCAATATCTTAATTACAAGTCAATGTCCCCGTTTTTCGCAGGGTATGATGACGTTTGTGTAAGCATGGGCGCAAGCGGAGCGATCCTTGGGGTAAAGGGATCAGGAAAAACGTCCTTCACTGCAGCTGAGATAACCGCGATAGGGCCGAACAAAAGGATCATCCCCATCCAGGACATCTGGGAAATACCAGTAAGGTCATTCAGGAAAAGGGGGTTTCATATTGGTGCCGCAAAGGTATCCTCTGGGGATGTTGAAGGCAAGGAGACTAAGGAGCTTGACCTTGTGTCAATGGCAAATGCCCTGCTGAGGATGGGAGACGCGGCCCTGATAATCAACGAAATCAGGAGCAGGAGCGCAGTCCAGGGAGTGATCAATCTTCTTAACACTCAGCCCGGCGTTTTCCTGCTGTATAACCTTCACGCAGAAAGCCTTGATGATATTAGGGATAGGCTGGAGCTGGTATTTGGGATTCCTGCAGCTTCCATGTTCGCAACAGACAGGTATGTGTTTTTGAACAAGGTGAAATTCGGAAGAAGGGGAAGGACAAACAGGGTCATCGGCTATGCATTTGAAAGCGACAGGGAAAACAAGCAGTTTGTGAAGGTCTTTGACTACAAGAGGGGGAACACGATAGACAACTCTGTGCTGAACTGTTTGTTCCTGAAGAACAAGGAGGCAGCGATGCCAGACCTTTCGAAAATAGACATGAAGGCAATGGAAAAGGAGATAAGCTTTGAGCTGATGCCTCCTTTGATCAAAAGGAAGAGCGAGCTTACAGGGGTGCCTCCTGAGCAGTTTGTCCTGCAGGCATTCTTCAAGGGAAAGGTGTTCTCAGACCTTAACAATGCCGCGATATCCACGGGATTGAAGGACATTGTGATGCTTGACTTTTTCCTGAAGGCAAACAACTTTGTGAACAGGTCGATGGCATCCCTTGAGAACGAGAACGGGAGCGTTGACTTTTCTGAGGCGCAGAAAAGGTGGGAGGACGCATTCCCCAAGATGCTGAAGGAGCATGTTGAAATATCCAAACGGGAGAAGGGTCCGGAATGAAAACTGAATTCCTGTTCTTGATAGCAATACTTGCAATAGCCATAATACTCCTGATATACCCCAGGAAAATGAAGATATGCCTGGACTCGCGCTGCTTTGACGCGGACATTGCCGACAATTTCATAAAAAGGTCAATCGGCCTGATGTTCAGGAATTCCATTTCTGACGATTATGCCATGATATTCTTCATGAACGGCAACAGCGGATCCTTCTGGATGAAGAATGTAAACTTTCCGCTTGAGCTGATATGCATCAAGGACGGCTCTGTCATAGACATCATCGAGATGGATAAATGCACCACTGCGGATTGTAAGAGATATCCGACTCCGCCCAGCGATTACGCCATTGAGGTTAAGCCAGGGTTCTGCTCCTCCCGCGGGATCAAGGTTGGGTCAAAGTTAAAGCTTTAAAGATTAGACGTTGAGTAGATCTATTATCTCTTTGGTGTTTAGAACTTTTATTTTTCTTTGTTTCTTAAGGCGCTTGTCATTTGACCAGAGTATACTTCCCTTATATGATAAAGCGCATGCAAAGAAAATTATATCGTCAATGTCAGTTTTCTTGGCTAAGACC
>JAPLWW010000050.1 GCA_026396375.1 Microcaldota archaeon
TGCCCGTCAAAGGTTCCTATGAAACCGTTGGTGCTGTTGCCTATAGGACTGAATCCCGATCCTGATTGGTAAAATGCATATCCGTCAGTGGTAGAATTGAGGTCATTCATCAATGCATAGCTTGAGATTTCAATAAAGACAGTGCTGTAGTTCATCGCCTGGAGGTTGGTCCAGTTCCTTACTTGGCACGGATCCGTCGGAGCCCCTAATCCTGACATGCCATCTGGGCAGGATGGCGCCCTGCAGGAGGAATAGTCATTTTTCACGCATGCCTGCCCGCCAACATTCAATAACAGCGGATATCCGCTTTCTGGGCTGCAGCTTGAGTTCCATATCGTGGTGAAATTCCAGTTCGGAGTCATTGGAGGATTGGTTGTATTGTAGAGGTAATTGGCGTTTGGAGAAGAAAGAGTGTTGATTAGCGTGCCTCCTCCTGCGCTGTTAAGCCTTCCTGACCTGCACACGTCCCAGGAAGAATTGTAGATGGTTGAGCTTCCCGATCCTACAAGCCCTCCTCCCATATTGTTGGATATTATTAGACCTGCCGCATAGCAATTTGTCACAGTAGCGGCATTACTCCCCAGCAGCCCGCCGACATTGGCTCCTGTTCCGGTTACGATGCCTGTCGCGTAGCAATTGGTTCTGTAACCGCCGTTGTTAAATCCGTCCAGCCCGCCGACATTGTTTGTTCCGGTTACGTTGCATGAAGAATATGAGTTGATCACAGAAGGATATGCACTGACACCTATCAATCCGCCGACACTATTGCCTGTTCCTTTTACGGTGCCTGCAGAGTAGGAATTGACCACGCCACTTTTAAGCCAAGAGTATAAATATCCTACAAGGCCGCCGACAGTGTCTCTTCCGTTAACTGTGCCTGTTGAAGAGGAATTGGTCACAAGGCCATAGTTGGTAGATCCCACCAGGCCGCCGACAGTGTCTCTTCCGGTTATATTAACATTAATCAATCCCACGTTTTTGATTATACCTCCGCTAATGTATCCGAAAAGTCCTACATTGTCCTGAGCTGACCTGTTGATGTAAAGGTTGGATATCGTGAAATTCCTGCCGTCGAATGTTCCTGTGAATGTATTGGTTGAGTTTCCAATTGGCATGAAGCCCAGGCCGTCTATATTGGTAAAGCCCGCGCAGTCAATGTTGTTAGCCAAAGAATAGTTTGCGCCAAGGTTGGCGCTCATGTTCTGGAGGTCTTGACAAGAGGTTATCATATAAGGATCAAGAAGGGTTCCTGAGCCGCTCATTGACTCTATAACATAAGAAATTGAAGTTTTCGCCTTTGTTGCCGTTGTCGAGATTGAGCCTGAATCTGAAGAAGAGCCTGTTCCTGCTGTTCCTCCTATATTGTCAGAGGATGGCTTTGCCTTTGCCTTTGAGCCCGTTTCCCCAATGGATGGGCTTCCGTATCCCGGGATGCAGGTCGGATCGTCGGGAGCGCAGGTCGAAAGGACATTGCTTCCCCCTGAAAGCTGTATTGGGGAATTCGACCCGAAAAGCACAATTGCCAGCCCTGCGAGGGCTACTATCATTATGATATAGATACCATACACTCTGAATAGGCCATTCAAAGACAACATATGCTATATTTGGTATAAAAAGATTTAAAAAGAATAGATACTTTTTGTTAATCTATGGCTGAAAATGGAGGTTTCGGGCCCACCTCATAGTTGAGGCAGGCGGATGATGCAAAAGGATAGGATCTGATTATTTGAGGAGGGAAAGGGGTTCAAGGGATAGGGATTTAAACAATTGCACGAAGATTTTTGTATAGGCCAGGGTGGCAGAATCCGGTAATGCGCCAGACTTGAAATCTGGTGCCTGCAAGGGCACAAGGGTTCAAATCCCTTCCCTGGCGTGATCCTTTTTCTTCAGAGAAGAAAAAGTCTTCACCCCAAAAGAAGCTACTTTAGAAAAAAGAAAGCCGTCTACGGTAAAGAAAACTATTTTTGGGAAGGAATTTGCCTTTGGCAGATTTTAGCATAATCTATCTGATATTGCTCTTTGCATATTCCTCATATTGCCTAATATAAGTGCTGAAAAGGTATTCCACAAAGGATTTCGGCCTCCTTGTAATATCGACTTTCTTGAGCACAAGATAATAAAGCAGCTTCTCGTCATTGAAGATGTTGAGCAGGGGATATCCCTTTTTCAGCAGCACAAGGTTCATCAGCAGCCTTGCCATCCTCCCGTTCCCGTCCCTGAACGGATGGATCCTGACGAATTTGAGGTGTACCAGGCATGCAAGCTCGAAAGCAGGCACGTCTTTCTCCGATTCATTGAGCCAGATGAAAAACCTCTTCATCAGCTTTGGCACTTCATGCGAAGGAGGACAGATGTATTTGCCTACGCTGACATCAACGCTGCGGTATTGCCCTGATTCCGGCAATACTCCTTCCATCTGCATTTTATGAAGTTTCAGCACAAGCTGCTCGTCAATCTTTCCAGAATAGCTGAAAAGGAAATCTATGCACATTTTCATGTTCTTTATTTCGCGCACATCCTTCTTTTTTGCCTTTATGTGCCCCCCGCTTAGAACCGTATCGGTATTTTCCAGTGTTACAGGATTGCCCTCAATCGCATTGGTGTTGAATATGAAGCTTGTGAAGCGCTCGCGCTCTTCTTTCCATAGCCTGGAATCCAAGTGATGGACCTTTGAATAGTTTTTCCTTATTGTCTCAATGGACTTTATCTCTTTTTCATCCAGTATCGGTTTTGGGTTTTTCCTTCTCGGTTTCTCAAAGCCCTTAGGGGTCGCGATTCCCAGGTATTTCCTGGTTTTTTTCCATTTTCCGTCCTTATATGTGTTCTCAGTCAGATAATAATAGGCTCTGCCCCTGATGACTTTCTTCTCTATATAATGGCCCATGGTAACAGTTAGGGGGCAGGTATTTTTAAACATTTAGGGGGCAAGGCAGGAAGATGATAAAAAAATCATTTCAGGGACTTGATGAAACCGATCAGTTTGGGCTCCGAATCGATTGCCTCGATTTCCGCCCTTATTGTCCCTATCTTGCCGTCCGCGTCCTTTGATGCAGAAAGGAATCTTTTCAGCGAAAGGAAAGCCTCCATGGAATTTTCCCTTGAAGTGCCCCTGGAGATTGCCGAGGACATTGTGTAAATGTCGGAAAAGCTGCCGCTGGAAACCCAGAATTTGGAGAAATTCCCGTTGCATAAGAATCCGTCGACAAGCTCAAGGCACCAGTGAAGGCTGGAAAATGAATCGTCCGGCATCATTGAAAGCATTGTGGAGACATCTCTGCTGAAATTCCTGCTGTTCATTACCTTCTGCAGGGCATAGAGGTTCCAGTAGATGTCCTCGGGACTTGACTTTTCAAAAATCCTTTCCAGGAATGATATCATTCCATCGTCGAAGGATTCGCTGTTGGAGATGCATTGGAGCGCTTCCGCCGCTTTTTCGCGGTTCAGGAGATTCTCGTCAAGCGAAACCTTCAGGCAGAGGCTGAATATCCTCTGGTGGAATACCTTGTTGAGCAGGGAATGGTTGAAGATCCTGAAGCTCAGCAACGAATCCTTCTTCTGGCGGGATATGAGATACAGTGGAGATATCATGTCAGGCCTGAAGTTCCTGTTCCCTATTATATCGCCGAGGAGATTCAGCTTTGGCATGTTTTTTTCTTCCGAGGATATTTTTTTCAGCAATCTCTCAAGGCACGACAGTTCAATATCGTACTTCAGCCCTTCCTTCTTCAATGATCCTGCAAAATCGACTATCTTGGATATGGAGGGAAAGCGGACGCCCCTTGTTTCAGGCGATATTTGGAAATCCTCCATCGGTCCGAAGCGCATGATGCTGGCCGCAAGGCGCTTGCGCTTCCCGTGCCTTTCGATTGTGGGCATTTTCTTGCCCTTTCTGCTGGCAAAAACCAAATTCATGTTATAGTTGATGTAAGAATGGGTTTAAAAAACAGCAATTTCAAAAGCTATTAAAAGGGATCAGGAGGAAGGAAATCATGGCTCCTAAATGTCCAGGCAGCGCCAGTAAAGATATACATTCTTCAGTCGAACCCAGCGTAAAAAGGATAGCGAAGGAAAGGAAGATCGAGAATTTAGGAAGAGGGGAGATAAGGGACTTTGTTGGCATTTTCAAGGAAAGGGTTGAGGCAAGGACCCTTTTTGTCCCTGTTTCCTCCGCAAGCGCAGGGACAATGATAGTTGAAAGGAGGATAAGCACGGAAATTATAGGAAAGACAAGGAAAAAATACGGGATCATCTCAGAAAAGGATTATTTTGAGAGCAATGGCGGAAAAACGATAAAGCATATTGAGGCAAAATACATAAAGGACGGAAACATAGAAAAGATAAGTGTTGAATATGATGTTACTGCCTTGGTGAATGCAGGCTCAAAAACCCATGAGCTTCAGATCGTTGAGTTTGTCGCAGACAGCAAAGGAACCCTTGTTTACGCAAGCAAGCAGTACAATGAAAACCTGGATGAATACAGAAGAGAAATTGAATATGACAAGGGTGTTTACAGGGACGGGATCATCGGAAAATACAAGATATGGGACTTCATGGAAGGGGAAGAGAAGGAAATAATGAAAAACATTTTTCTGGACTCAAAGAATGGGTTCCATGTGGTAAGGGAGATAAACGTCCCTGTCTTCCTTGTATGCCTGAACTGCTGCGGGGGGCTGCAGTGCAGGGGAAGCAACATGACCAATGTCATAATAAGCTACTATTTCAAGGACGGGATGTTCTTTTACGGGGCAATAAACAACTCGAAGCAGAGCAACAGGGAATGGGGAAGGGTATGGAGCAACCTGACATCAAGGAAAAGATTCAGGTTCAGGATAATAAAGCCGTTCAGGATAAACAACGAAATCAAAAGGGCAAGGATAGCCGGCGGAAATGCGGCTCCCTTGCTGCTGTCTGGATTCGGATCCGTATTCTCCTCCGCAAGGGACAATGACATTTCAAGAAGGATAATAGCTGAAATACTGAGGGGAAATGGAGGGACTGCCAAAACCAATGTAAAAACCGAGGCAAAAATAGGAATCAGTGGCAAGGAAAATGCTGCCCAGAAAGTTTCTTCATCATCAATAAACAAATTAACAAATAAATTAAATTCAGCATCAAGCCTAAATGAGATAAAGAGCAGGATGATTGAGAAAATAACTGCAAAGATCCTCAATGGGATGAAGGTTGCGATGGCATCAAAGGCACATGATCTCCAGACAATAAGGTCAGTCTACCTTTCAAGGTCAAAGAATCCAGTGATAGTCCTTGACGTGGCAAAGGCGGCGATGCTCCATAGGAATTTCGCGGCCTCAGAAAATGTTGCTGTCTCAAGGTTGAGCGTTGCTGCAAAGGCAAGGATGAATTCAAGGTCAGCCTCTGCTGTAAAAGTTAAGGCAAATGCAGCAAAGGCAATCCAGAATATAGAGGATAGGTCCAAAAAGATAAATTCAAGCATAAGCGGAATCATCCTTTACCTGGACAGCGAGATAAGGAGGATAGAGGAGAGCATAAACAATAGGATAGGAATGATAATGTTCAGGATATTCTCCTATATAACATTCGGCATAAGGAACTATGCAGAGATAAGGAAAGTCTCATACTACCCTTATGTCAAAAGTTTTTGAGATCTTGTCAAGGACCTTGCTGAAATCCAGGTAATGGTCGAACGCAGTTACCTGGAAGGTATAAGGCCCCTCCTGGGTTTGCGGAGTCGCATAGACCATTGCGGTAAAGGACTTCTCCTCCCCGGGTGCGATCATTCCGATATTTTTTGTAGCCCTTCTGTGCACCATTGTCTTGTCGAAGCCGACTAGGCCCTTTGTAATGATATTGATGTCAACAGAAACCAATTTCTCCTCCTCTGTCGAGTTCAAAACCGATATTTTAAGGTCTGCTGTGTTGTCCGGCCCCTTTGTTGAGATCCTCAAAGGAAGCATACTATGAGATATTTTGAGTCCTGGCATTTCCATCACAATAATGGATTGATGTGAAGGATTTTTATAGTTTCCTGAATCGGTAAGGGGCTCTTACACATTTACCCATGCCCCTTGACGCTCCAACCCCACCGAGGATTACCTGGTTCTGTACTCGCCTAGGGCCCTCTCGGCTCTCTCGGTGTCGTATTTGCCTTCCTGTATCAGCACAGAGACAACATAGTCTATCTCTTCAGGCGATTTTGCGCCTGCCTGTATGGCGATGTTCCTTGAATGGAGCCTCATGTGCCCCTTCTGGATTCCCTCTGTTGAAAGCGCGAAAAGAGCCGAAAAGTTGTTTGCCAATCCCACGCATGCCATGACCTGGGCAAGCTCTGAAGCAGAGGAAACGTTGAGCAATGACAAAGATGCCTTTGCATGATTGAAGGTTTTTGTCGCCCCTCCTGTTATTGCAGCTGCCAACGGCCCCTCGAAAACCCCTATTAGGTTTCCATTTTCCTCCCTGTAGGAGACTAGGGGCCTTTTGTTCATCATTGAATATGTGTGGAGGCCTGCCTCTATGGCCCTCCAGTCGTTGCCTGTAGCCAAGGCAACCGCGTCAATGCCGTTCATTATGCCTTTATTATTGGTGCAAAGCCTGAAAATGTCGTTTGAGGCGAAGTTATAAGCTTCAAGAACCCCGTCAATGCCTTCCTTGCCTATCTTCTCATTTTTCCAGACTGC
>JAPLWW010000046.1 GCA_026396375.1 Microcaldota archaeon
ATGCCTTGCAGAACGCGAGACTTGCTACGGCATGGCCAAGCACGGACCTGCCATCGGCGTCCCTTGCATTCATTTCTGCCCCGCTTGCCATAAGCGCCGCGGCGCACCAGGGGTCGGAAGCCCACATCATCGGCGTCCTGCCGCAGTTGTCGGCTGCATTTGCATCCGCGCCTTTTTCCAGAATCGCGGCAATGATGCTGACGCCATTGCAGTTCTTGATTGCATGGACCAGGGCAGTCTTGCCTGCCTTGTCCTTTATTTTGACGTCTGCATCGTATCTCAGTATCAGCCCGGCAACCTCGTTGTTGGAATTTTCCAATGCCAGCATCAGCGGCGTTTTGCCCTCGATGTCGATTGCATTGATCTCAACGCTCTTGCACCTTTCGAGCATCGCCCCCACTACTCTGGCGTCGTTTTCAGACTCAGGCAACGCATGGTGGCATGCATATGCAAACATTGTCCACATGCCCTGGTTGATTGCGCCCGGAATGCCATCGAATATCGCATTGGAATCGGCGCCGTCCGCAATGCATCTGGTTGCAGAATCCAGATTCCTTCCGGATATCGCCAGGCCGAACCTTGTATGGAGCGCAGTATCAGTTGCGTTTTCCGCGATTTCAGCGGCGTCCTTGAATTTGCCGATGCCCGAAGGCGCCGTGCATGTTCCTGCTGTAGCTTTTTTAGTTTGGGTTGCCATTATAAACCACATATTAAGCGAGATTATAACAGTTTTAAAATCCATCGCAGCCTGGGCGTCGCTGAACGACTTTACCATGACAGCAGGCCCGCAAAGGTAATAGGAGTATTCGGCAAAAGATGGCCCAGAATCTCAATCACCTTTTTGATATCCGCCCGCTCCTGGCTGAAGCCTGGAACCGGCTCCTTGGTGAACCTGAAATCGCCCCTTATTGTGCCAGGTGGGATGACTAAGATAAAAAAAGAGTTTGCCAAGGCAACGGCAAATGAAATCAAGTGACTATTGGAAGCTGGCCAACGTCCTTTGCCTCAGTATCTTGCTTTTTGATACATACTGCTTTGGGTCTATTGTCAGCTTTGCCTTGAGATAAGTTAAAGCAGATTCAACATCCTCAAAAACCGTTGGCTTCTGGTTCATGGCGTTCTTGACATTCTCCCTAACCTGCCAAACACCAACTGGAATATTGAATCCCTCATGGACCTCCCTGATCACAACCACTGTTGCCTGCCTGTTCATGGATTTCAGGGCCTCGGTAACTGAAAACCTTGAGGCATAATACCCTCCTGCCTGGGAATCCGCATACCTTGTCCTTCCGAAATATCCCTCATGCTCCTCTGTTATGAAATATTTTTCCGGAGACGCGCCCCAGGTTGTCTTTGGGGCCCAGGCCTCGAAGTTCTCAAACTGCCATCCCCCAGGTATTAATAGGACATGGAAATCGTTGAAAAGGTACGAGCTTTCGAACAGCATCACCTTGTCAATAGTTTCAAAGGTCTTTATCCTCTCAATGTTGAACTTCCCCAAGGAATCGTCAACGGCGGTTATGCTCCACCTTGTCGGAACAATCTTCTTGTCCTCCCCCAAAACTCCGGCAGAAAATATTTTTGAAAGATAGTAGACGTCAAAGTCCCTGACATAAAGCTCAAGCAATCCAAGGTTGGCCTTTGCCTTCTCATTGAACAGGGAATAGACTTTCTTGGGAATGCTTGTTATGTTCTCAGCCTCGATTATCTTCTTCAGGGGAGCAGAAGGGCCCATGGGCTGTACCATGGGATTGAGCATTATCTTTATATCGGGCTTCTTTGAAAGCATCATCTCTATGTAATGCGGCTTTTCCGCCATTGCAAGGAACTGGACCTGCTCAATGTTGGTTGGCTTCTGCGAGGTTGAGAATTTCCTTCCGCCCACTTCGCTCACCCTGCTCCTGATTATTTCGGAATATCCCTTTCCGAACATCTTGTGGATCGGCTCATGGTTCTCCAATGCAACGGCAGGGCCGAAGCTCAGGCTGGGAAAATTGTATGAGGAGACAAAGAAGTTCGCGCTTTTGCCGTAAATATCGTCGCTGATTAATTTTTTCAGCTCCTCCTTGTACAATTCAGTTTCGTTAAGCAGGAACGAGGAGCGCAGCCATTTCCTGTGCTCTTCCAGATTCATGTGAGGTTTTACCATGGCCAATCATTTGAATGCCTTTCCAAGTGTCTTGGTTATCCGATTGTAAAGGTTCTCAACCTTGTTTATCCTTCTGCTCATCCTTGGCTTTCCCTTCTTCAGCGCCTCAAGAAGGTCCTTTGGAGTCTCTATTTCCATATCAGGAGCCTCGACATAGGCGCATCCAAAGCCTCCGAGCCAATGGGAGTCGCTGCCTGCGCCCATAAGAAGATGGTGCCTTTTGGCAAACTCCATTGCCCTTGCGTCTGTCATGCTGCTGGCCCTTCCGTTGATAACCTCTATGGCATCGCATTTTAGGAGAATATGGACATTTTGCGGCCCAAGGCCGCGCCTTGATATGGAAAAAGGATGAGGAACATAGGCAAGGGCTCCCTGCTCCCTTATCTCATCAAGGGTTTCCTGGGGGGCCATCCCTTTCCTGATCTCCTCATTGGGCATTATGGCTATAATTTCGCCTTCTGAGGTAAGGATCTCCTCGCCTATGATTGAAGGCCATTTGTATTTTTTTGATGCCGCCTTCATGTCCTTTTCCGCCTTGATGCTGTTATGGTCTGTTATTATCGGGATTATGCCAAGCTCCTTGCCTTTTTTCACAAGCTGGGCAGGAGTGGCTGTGCTGTCTGAATAAACAGTATGGTTGTGCATGTCTATTTTCATAATGAAAAAAGATTGGATGAAAGATATTATAAAGGGTTATTCCTTGACAATTATGCCGCTCAGGGAGCCGTTCTGGCCCGGCCTGCTTGTTATCCTGACCTTGCCAACATCGGTTTGGACTATGGCCCCCTTTGTTATGATGTTCTGCCTTGTGTAATCTGGGTTGTTTCCCTTTATGACATTGGTTATCTTTGCCTTCTTTGTGGCATTGCCAATTGAAACATTGACAAACTGGGTTTTCCTTATCCTTGTCTTCTTGCTTCCGCCTATCTTCCTTGCAGACTTTTTCTCCTCCTTCTGGTGCAATTTGGTTTCAGTGAACGTGCCTCCGATCTGCGAAAGCCTTTTGTCGCTGAACTTCACCCTTTTTCCGCCTGTTCCCTTTGAAACCTGGCCCCTGAAATTTCCATGATATTGATCCATAATCATCACTTTGTAGTACTTTCCTCTTTGGCAACGTTTTAAAACATTGATGGTTGGGAAATTCCTGAGTTTCAACACGGGAATGAATTTAATATTTAAGGGGTCTGGCACCGAGGTCTACTCATATTTATAAAGAACCTTTTAGAAAAACCAATAGTGCCTGCTACAAGGCTGAAAGTGCTGGTTGCAGGTTCGGGATACTCAAAAGAGCTACCGCCGGGCAGGCGGAAAGTAACGCTCGTGGAGTCGGCAACAGGCCGACGTTGAAGCGAGAAGCCCAGCGCTTTGGCGCTTGGGGAATGTCACATACTTTCTGGAAAGGCGGCTGGCCCTTTGGGCCTTGCCCAATCCAGATTTGGATAACAGATTAACAGAAGTGTACTGCAGTAGTCAAAAATGGGATATTTTTTCACTAGCCAAAAATACCTTGATAAAAATCATGGAAAATGCCGTTAATGTTTAAAACCATGCGCAGCAAAACTCTTTCATGAAAGGAGTTATCTTGGTTTTGGCGGTGGTCCTGTTGTTCTCATGCTCAATGGCAATAAGCATAATAAAGCCGATAAACGCGGAAATAAGGGACAATGAGGTTTATGACCTTGGAAAGATGGGCCCAGGGCAGGCGATGAGCATCTATATAGAAAGGACTGAGACAACAGGAGGGCTACTCGGAAAGGGGGGATACTATGATTTTGCCAATGCCTCAATGCTCCCCGAAGGATGGAAGGTAAACCCATCCCTGCTTTATGACAACCCTTTGCAGGTAGTGCTGATCTCAAGCGAGAACGCGACTGAGGGAAGATACACGATGCAGATAAATGTTGTTGATGAGAACAATGGGGATAAGCTTGGGACAAGGACTTTTGCAGTTGCAATCTACATAAACGAAAGCGTGCTTGGTTTTGAAAAGGTTTCAGGCACCAGTTTTGCAGGCGAAGGCCAGCCTTTGAGATACACGATGCTTCTGCAGAACAAGGGAAACGCAGGTGACGTATTTGTCGTTGAGGCGAACAGTTTTAGGCAGAACAACTCAAGGGAGATTTATCTTGCCCCTGGATCTGAGGTGAGGATCCCTTTTGAATTCTCGTACCTGAGCTCAGGGGACTACAATGTGACTTTCAAGGCATACTCGAAACTGAGCCCAAACAAGGTCAGGAAAGAGGTTACATACCCGATAACAATAAGGAACAGCCTTGAGGCAGATCTCAAGTCCTTGGGAAACGGTGTCATACTGTTCCCTCTCTTTGAGCACGGCAGCTATGCCATTGCCCATATACTTTCCTCGATTCTGGGATAGCGGCTGAGCCAAGATGAAGAAAAGCAGGGCCATCAAATTCATCATAGGCCAGCTGTTGCTTGGAAAAAATGACCTCAACAGGATAAAGAAGGAGGCAAGCGAAAAGTTTGGACTTAAGGACATGCCAAAGACCTCTGATATCTTCAGGATATTCCCAAAAGGGAAATTGGACAAAGAGACAAGGAAGCTTCTTTTCAGGAAGCCGATGAGGACTGCGTCAGGAGTGACTCCCATAGCTGTCATGGTGAAGCCAGGGAAAAGCTGCAGATGGAACTGCATCTATTGCCCTGTTGGGAACAGGCTTGCGCCCAAAAGCTACACTGGCTATGAGCCTGCGGCAAGAAGGGCGCGCTCTGTCGGCTTTGACCCCAAAAAACAGGTCGAGACAAGGCTGATGCATTACAGGATACAGGGCCACCCAACTGACAAGTGCGAAATCATTATAATGGGAGGAACGTTCCTTAATATGCCGAAAAAATACCAGAAGGATTTCATAAAATCAATCTATGACACACTGAATGGAAAAAAATCAAAAAGCCTTGAGATTGCGAAAGCAAAAAACGAGAAGGCAAGGCACAGGATGATCGGATTGACCTTGGAAACAAGGCCTGACGTGTGCTCTGAAAGGAACATTGATGATGCGCTTTCATACGGCGCAACAAGAGTAGAGTTAGGGGTCCAGCATCCCGACGACAAAATCTACAGGATGATCTGCAGGGGCCATTCTGTGAAGGAGGTTGCTAAGGCAACTGAAAGGCTCAAGGATTCAGGGTTCAAGGTCTGCTACCATATCATGCCCGGGATTTTAGGCTCAAACAAGAAAAAAGACATTGGGATGATGAAAAAGCTGTTCAATGACCAAAGGTTCAAGCCCGACATGCTGAAGATCTATCCCACTCTGGTCACAAAAGGCACAAAACTATATGACATTTACAGGAAAGGCAAATATTCCCCTTATTCGGCGCAGGAAGCCAGCGAAGTGATCTCCGAGATGTACAGGCATATCCCTTATTACGCAAGGATAATGAGGATACAGAGGGACATCCCAACCAACCTTCTCGAGGCCGGGGTTGAGAACAGCAACCTCAGGGAAATGGTTGAAAGGAAAGCAATTGAAAAAGAAATAGAGATAAAGGAAATAAGGTTCAGGGAGCCGAAATACTTGGACAAGAAAACAAAGCTGATGCTATTCAGGCAGGACTACAAGGCAAGCAACGGAAAGGAGATTTTCCTGTCTTTTGAGGATGAGAAAAGGAAGAATATTTTTGGATTCGTAAGGCTGAGAATTCCTCACAGGCCGTTTGTTCCCGAGATTGATAAAAAAACCGGGCTGATAAGGGAATTGCACGTTTACGGAATGGAGGCGGAAATAGGGAAGGAAGGGGATATCCAGCACAAGGGTCTTGGAAAAAGATTGTTGAAGGAAGCTGAGAAGATAGCAAAAAATGAGTTTGGAATGAAGAGATTAGCAGTGATATCCGGAGTCGGGGCAAGGGAATACTATTATAGGTTAGGATATGAGAAAGACGGGAATTACGTGTCAAGGATATTATAATAAATACTTTGCCTAGATATTGAGTATGGTATTGCGCAGGGGTCGCCAAGACTGGTCAAAGGCGCCAGATTCAGGGTCTGGTCCTCTCTGAGGTTCGGGGGTTCAA
>JAPLWW010000039.1 GCA_026396375.1 Microcaldota archaeon
TGGCTGAAGCGCCAACTGCAAAAGCTTCGGATATCATTCAGCCAAAGAAGAAAGAGCCGGCAATTCAGCAGGATATATCCCCAACACCCAAGCTCAGGGAGATGCCAAAGGAAAAGGATGTTGCGCATGCAGCCTCCCCCATAGAAAGGCTTGCGCAAAAGGAAAAAGGCAAGGTTTCCTAATCCTTCCTGTCCCACATTTTCAGAAGATTCTTCAATTCAGAGATGTCTATCATCGGCTTGGCGTAGCTGTCCTTGTCATCAACCATTCTTGGGCAGGCCGTGTTGACATAAGCATCTATAAACATGAAATTGTCTATCGAGCTGTCTATTATGTTGGAAACAAGCACGTATGCCCTCTTCCCCCTTTTCTCAAGCTCCTTTTTGGCATTCTCTGCAATCTTCATCCTGAACTGGCCCGGCTTTGTCGAAACCAGGATGCCGAAGCTTTTTGCGCCGTATGCCGCAATCAATGCGCCTTTCCTTTGCTTCCTGAATCTCATCAGCTCCTCATTGAGCAGCTTCCATTTCCCATTGTATGGATTCAGGGAATAGATATCCTTTTTGTCAATGTCAAAAGCAGAAAGCGCATGGAAATTGCCGTCTGCGACTATCACCAGCGTTTCAGCATCAACATCCAAGGCAGAGGCATCGCAGCCCAAAACCTGGCCTTCCTCCAAAGCCATCTTTCCTTTTTTTGTCAACGCCTTAATTCCATTCTTATCAAACAGCCTTTTCATATCATTGAGCTGATGGATGTGCTGGACTGTCGTGGCAATGCCTATTTTCCTCACTCCCTTTTCCTTGAGCATCTTGGCAAAGCCCTTAAGCAAGGAGATATCAACCTCAATCTTCCATGGAACATACTCAACCTCTATCCCAGGGCTTGTTTTTATGTACCTGTTATGGCCGAAATGGACTATCTTTTCAGCCCCAATGGCTTTTGCCTCCTCAAGGGCCAGGTCGCATGCTCCATATGTAGATCTGGCGACAAGGAAGACTTCATTGCCCTGCTTTTCCAGCCTTTCAGCATACTCGCTGGCATGCCTTTTCAGGCCTTCCGGAAACTGGAGAAGTATTCTCATAATGACTAAGACTCTATAGAGAATGTTTAAAAGGTTTAATGGGAATAAGCCAATGTGTATCTCAATAGGGTCATCCTTAAAAATTTCAAGTCATTCAAGGAAGCCGACATAGGCCTAACCCCAGGGGTCAACGCCTTTGCAGGCCCAAACGGATCCGGAAAAAGCAACATCTGCGACGCAATAAGGTTCATTCTGGGAGAAACATCGCTGAAGGCAATGAGGGTTGATTCCACAAAAAACCTGATCAACTACGGATCCCAGTCCGCAAACGTCGAGGTTGTCTTTCTGGACGGCGAGGAAAAGCTTTTTGTCTCAAGGGAAATAGAGAAGGACGGCCAAACGACCTTCAGATTGAATGGAAAGAAAATAACGGGGAAAGACCTGCAGAACTTCATAATAAAAAAAGGATTATATTCTCCTAAAAGGGTTGTCATAGGCCAAGGCGAGATAAACAGGATTGCCGAGCTCAAGCCAAAGGAATTGAGGGAATACATTGACGACCTGGCAGGGATCTCAGAATACGAGATGAAAAGGCAGGAGGCATTAAAGGAGCTTGAATCAGCTGATGTGAGGATCAAGGAGGCCAACCTAGTCCTTGGCGAGAAGCTGAAGTTCCTTGATGAGCTCAAGGCGGAAATGGACAGGGCAGAGGAGTATTTCAAGATGAAGAAGGAGCTTGACAACATAAAGTACACGCTCATATTCAGGGAAACCGAAAGGATAAAGCAGGAGGAGAACAGGCTCAATCAAAGGAAGGAGGAAAACATAGTCAGCAAGGACGAGATTGAGGCAAGGATCAATGACATCAGGGCAAAGATCCAGAAGATAATGGATGACAGAACTGTTACCAACAAGGAGCTGGAGGAAAAAGTCAAGAGAAATGAGCTGTTCAAGCAGATAGAGCAGCTCAAGTCAGACGTTGCAGTGAAAAGGGAATCAATAAGGGGATTCGACGAAAAGGAGGCGATGATAAGGGAGCAGCTTGTTTCAGTAAACACAGAGCTGTCATCATTGCAGACAAAGTCAATAGAGCTTGACGCAGGCATAAAGCAGTCTCGGTCTGAGGCAAGCTCAATCAACATAGACAAAGTAAAAAAGGAGGACGAGAAGCTTGGAAAAATAATGGCGGAAATGGAGGCAAAGGAGAAGAAAACCCACTCCTTGGATATTGAGATAGCATCTTCCTCATCGGCCCTTGAAAAGGACAGGGAAATGCTGAATATCAAGGACGGCATGCTCAATGAACTCATAAGCCAGAAGCAGGGCTCCGCAACAGAGTCAATTGACCTTGAAAAGGAGCTAAAGAAAATAGAAAAAGATTCAATGGACCTTTTCTCAAAGGAAAAGTCCCTGAACAACCTAATAGCAGATTCAGACAAGAAGACAATCAAGCTAAGGGAAAGGATAGCGATAATGAGGGCATCCGCCGGAACACAGAAGGTCAATCCAGCCCTCCATTTTGTCGATGAGCTGAAGAGTTCAGGAAAGATTGAGGGTATATACGGCAAGGTGATCGACCTTATCCATTTTGACGAGAAGTTCGCAGAGGCGGTTGAGGCATCAGCTTCAGCAAGGCTCAACTATGTGGTTGTCTCTGATCTCAATGTCGCAAGGCAGGTAATAGACTATCTCAAGGAAGCCAGGGTCGGAAGGGTGACAATAATCCCATTGGGAGAAATCAAGGCAAACGTCTCAAACATCAGGGAAGGCATAGGCATGCTCAGGACATTTGTCTCCTCTGATATCCTGTTCTCGAAGGTAATAGACTACGTCTTTGGGGATACCATCTTGGTAAACAACTTCGAGGAGGGAAAGAAGCTCCATGGAAGGTACAGGACAGTAACAATGGACGGAACGCTGTTCGAGGCAAGCGGAGTCCTCACAGGAGGAAAGTCAACAACGAACTTTGCCATGAACAAGGCGCTTTCATCGGCAGAATCAGAGCTTGATGTTGTAAGGTCTGAAAGGGAAAACTACATTTCACAGCTAAAGGAGGTAAAGGAGAAGTTCTCCCTAAACAGGGAAAAGAAGGCCCAGATAGAGACAAAGCTTTCCATGGCAAAGACAGAGGGCAAGGAAACAAAGGGAAAGATAAACATAGAGCAGCTGAAGGACGAGGTTTTCAAGGCCAAGAATTCCATCTTGGAAAAGGAAAGGAAGATAGAGGAAATGAAGTCCCTGCTACAGGAATTGGGCAAGGAGAATGAAAAATTAAAGGCAGAGAAGGAAAAGATACTCCAGAAGATGAACATCGAGGAGGATGACTACAACAAGAAGACGCTTGAGAAGACATCGCTCAAGGCAATGCTCCTGGAAAGGGCCAAGAACCAGGAAAATGAAAGGGGGGAGGCGCTTTCAAGGATTCCTGAGATGCAGAAGGAGATGAAATCATTGGAGGACAAGATCTCAGGAATAGGCAAGGAAAGGAGGCTGCTTTCAGACTCGCTCAGGATGAAGGAAGGCGAGCTGGTTTTCAAGGAAACCGAGTTCGGGAAGAGCGGCCAGCTTCTCAATGACCTGATGGCGAAAATCAACAGGTTCGAGAAGGAGCTCCAGGAGCTTGGGGGCGAGGAAAAGTCCCTGACAGACAAGCTTTCAAAGGTTGAAAGGGAGATAGGGAAGGCGGATATCGAGCTTGCCTCGATAGGGACAAGGGTGGAGGACCTTGAAAGGTCCATAGAGGCATATAAAGATGCCTCATTGCTTGAAGAGGGGAGGATTGAGCTGGAAAAAAGGATGAAGGAGCTTGAGGAAAGGCTTTCAGGGACCCAATCCATAAACTTCGCCGCAAAGGAGACCTATTACAGGTTGTATGACGACGTTGGCGAGATAAAGGAAAGGCTGGACAAGCTGAAGGTGGAAAGGGACAGCATCATGCTCCTCATGGAGGAGATAAACAAGAAGAAGAAGGACGCATTTTTCGATACCCTCAACAATGTCAAGAAGAACTTCGAGGGCATCTTCTCAAACCTCAGGCATTTCGGCACAGGAACATTGGAATTGGACAACAATGATGACCCTTTCGAGAGCGGCCTGCACATCAAGGTCCTGAGGAATGACAAGTCCATAAGCCTGCATGCGCTTTCAGGGGGGGAAAAGACGATAGTGTCATTGATGTTCATATTCTCAATGCTGTTTGTGAGGCCTTCCCCAATCTATGTCCTTGACGAGATAGACGCGGCATTGGACAAGCTGAACAGCGAGAGGATGATAGACCTGATAAAGGGGATATCCAGATCCACCCAGTTCATCCTTGTCAGCCACAATGAGATCGTATTGAGCAAGTGCGACGTCATTATCGGCGTTGCAAAGGCAAAGACAGGGTCAAAGGTCATCGAAGTCAGGAATAAACAGGATACTGCGAGCTGACCGTATAGTCAAGCACCAGGTTTCCTGATATTTCCGCATCAAGCACAAGGGTAAGCCCCTTTATGCTGGAATTCATGTTCTTTATCTCCAGCTCCATTATCCCCTTGTTAGGAAGGATATATTGGTCGTCCTGCGAAACTGCAATGACCTTTGAAGCAATATCCTCCGAAGTCGCATAGCTTATGTTCAGTTTTTCCTTTGACCTTATTACAGAATCCTGGAATGTCACGTTGCCGTAATCCTCAATGATCTTGGTCTTGTTTGTCATGTTTTCATTCACTATGATGTATTTGTCCCCAAGCCATGAGACATAATCCTTCTTTTCCTTTGACAAGTTTGAAAGCAGGACTATGTTCGATATTTCCTTGATATAATCTCCGTTGCCGATCATGGTCCTGTTCTCAAAATCAACTGAATAAAGATAGTTCGTTTCAGTCACGTTGACTATCTTTGCGCTTATCGTTATGGATTCCCTGTTGCTGCTTATAACGGAATTCTGCATGTATTTGACTTCCCCTCCCTGCGCAGCGGCCTCCCCAGACACAACGACTGTGCTGTTTGTCCCTATAGTCGGGTTAAGGTAAACCTCAAGGGGCATTGAAACATTGACTTCTATGGTTCCGTTTATCATTCCTGCCCCTTCAGGGGTCAGGACTGCCTTTCTCATCACTGTCCCATATTTTCCGTTCACCATGCCATATATTTCTATAGGGGCGGTCTCGTTCTCAGTCATTATCAGTATCTGGTCGGGATTTTCGTAAACCTTCTTCACTCCGGCTATGGCTGAAACGTTCTGGCTGATGTCAGAGAAATTTGCCGGGTTGAAGACCTTGACAATGTCCTTGAATGATTCAAGGGTGTAGTTTGCAGTAATATATCCTGTTATGTACTCATCAGCCGTCGCTGCATTGGCGCTTGGCTTGTTCATGCCTATCAGGAAAACATCCCCCAACACCAGCACCAGGACCGCGAATACCGCAAAGCCAATAACAATATACTTATTTAAGTTTTGCTTTTCCATAGATTAGGGATAGTTTTGAAACATTTTTAAAAGATGGTGTATTGAGATGGAAAAAGGAGACTTCATAATGCTGGACCTTGAGGGCAAGGATTCCTCAGGGGAGATATTCGATTCCACGAAAGGGGATATAGCCAAGAAGCTTCACGGCAAGGAAGGCCCGATGCTATTGATATACGGCCATGCCATGATGATAAAGGGGCTGGATAATGCCATAAAGGGCATGAAAGAGGGGGAGTCAAAGGGCGTTGTCCTTGATTCCAACGATGCCTTTGGCCAAAAGGACCAGAACAAGCTGAAGGTCTATCCGGTTACGGAGTTCATAAAGGCAGGGTACAAGAGCCTTTCCACAGGCATGATGATGGTCATAAACGTTCCCGGAGGCCAGCTGACAGGGACAATAAAAAGCATCTCAAACGGAAGGGTTACCGTTGATTTCAACCATCCTTTGGCAGGAAAGAGGGTCTTTTATGAGCTTAAGATAGAAAAGGTAATCAAGGATCTAAATGAGAAGGTTGCAAAGCTCTGCGAAACAATGGACATAGTAGCAGATGTCAATGTCAATGAAAAGGAAAAGAGGATAACTGTAAATGTCAGGGAGGACAAGAACAGCAGCAAGGCCACGCTCCATTCAAACCTTGAGCATCTTTTCCCGGAATACAAAAGGGATGTGAATGACGCTGGAAAGGCTGAAGGAGCAAAGTGAATACCTTTCTCTCATGTCCATGCTTCTTTCACCAAAGGAGCCTTTCGATTCCCCGACAATAAGGGAGCAGGCAAAAAGCAGGTTCATCTCCTCCGTAAAGCTGCCATTGCCAAACTCAATCGTAATTTTTGAGCCCCACAAGCCCTATTCAGTTCCAACCAACTATTTTCAGGGCCTCAATATAGACGGGACCCAGCTTGAGGACAATTTCACCTCAGGTTCTTTCAGGGGCCTGGTCTTCTTCGGGGAGAACATCCTCCTCCTTTCAACCCATGCGATCAACAAGGCAGGAAAGGACTATTCACTCCATTATGTTGCAGTCCATTTCAAGAGGAATGAGCTTAAGGTCCAGAGGCAGGGAATCGAGATCACGGTTTCGTTTTCAGGGGAGAAGTCCGCAAAATCAATTTTGGACGGGGCGATATCAAAGCACAGCATAAAGTTTTCATTCGTGCATTCAAAGATTGAAAACAGGCTGATAACCCCGGAAAAGGCCATGGAATCAGACATGATAAAGGGATACGTGAAGAGGTTCGGGGACGCGAGCTCTTATATCACATCATCGAAAATGATGGGATTCACGGTTACAACGCCATTCGTGCTTCCCCATCCCTATGCCTTCAGGTTCTGCAGGGAGCTTGGATTCAATACAAGGGCAGAGATGGCCTTTGCAAGCGAGATAGAGTTTGAAAGTCTCCTTTTCCCAAAACAGGCGGAGCAATGAATGATATCCATCAGGTTTTCTTTTTGTTTTCCAAAAGCTCCCCATATAGGCTCACATAGGCATCCACAACTTTATTGATGTCATAGGATTCGGCAAGCCTTAGGCCTTCAGCTATTATGCTTTTCCTTAATTTAGGGTCATCCAGGACAAGCGATATCGCTTCTGCAAGGGCCTTTTCATCGCAGGGCTTGGCAAAAACCCCTGCGTTTTCATAAAGCCCTTTCCAGAATGGCAGGTCAAACGCAACCATGGGGGTTCCGCAGGCAAGCGATTCCGCAAACACGGTGCCGAATACCTCATACCTGGATGGCATGACTGCGACATCTGCGGATCTCTGGATCACTGATTTTTCATTGAAATCCATCTTTCCCAGGAAAACCACCAATCCGTCAATCCCTTCCTTTTTCGCCAATTGGATGTAATTCAATTTATCAGGGCCGTCTCCTACTATCAGCAGCTTTATGCTCCTTCCCTTCAGGTGCTTCATTGCCCTTATCAGGTATGAAACTCCCTTGGACCTTTCATGGAGCCTCCCGACATAGACTATTATATGATCGCAGTTGTACTCGGCATGAAGGTCCCTTTTGGGAAGCTTCCTGAAATAGCCAAAATCGATTCCAGGAGGGATAAACCTTAATTTTGATGATTGCATTTTGTAATGCTCCCTAAAGAAATCTGCCTGATAGGGGCTGGTTGTAACAAGGCAGTCAAGGGAATTGAATGCCGTCTTGTCAAGGATGTCAACATATCCTGAATAGAGGGAATCGAATACACTGTAAAGCGGATTTTCAGGAGGCGAAAGCGCATGCTGTGATGCTTGGGTGAAATGGCTGGTTGCCAGCTTCACTTCATTCCTGAGAAATCTCCCTGCCTGGCTTAAAGAGGAATTGAGGAAATGGACAATTTCATAGTCCCTATACGGCTTCAGTGCGTTGTAAGCATTCAGCAATAGCGGCCATCTTGAGTAGAATTCGAATTTTGAGGCGATGTTTCCTCTTGGCAGCATCGGAACCCCGCAGAATCTGGTTTCAACCCCCATTTTCCCCAATTTTTCCTTCATGTTGTTGAAAAAAGTCGTTTCGCCGCTTATGCCTTCATAGATATTGTAGGCCAGGAGAACCTTCATGCCCATTAGATTGGAAATGCGTGTTTAAAAGATTATTCATACTCTTTCTTGTTTGCGCCTTCAGGCCATGGGAGGACAGGGTTAGGATTCCCCTTCCATGAAAACCAGTCCTTCGGATCCTGCTTCAATCTCAACATCGCCCCAACCGTGCCAGCTGCGAGAATCCAGTATCCTGAACCCCCTCCAGGTTGGCAAATTCCTTTGCGGAAAGCATGGGTATTCATATAGCCAATATCATGGATATTCCATAATAAAACAAGGCGATCGCTGGAGTCTTTCACATTCATAAAATATTGTCCATTACCGTGTTTTTTTAAACTTTTCATATCTAACCCAATGATGAGCAAAAAAGCGCTAATAACGGGGATTACTGGGCAAGATGGCTCTTATCTTGCGGAACAGCTATTAAGCAAAGGTTATGAAGTTCATGGAATAATCCGAAGAGCAAGCACGTTCAACACAAAAAGGATAGACCACCTTTACAAGGACCCTCACAACCCCTCAACAAAATTTTTTCTCCATTATGGCGATCTGTCCGATTCAAGTTCCTTGACTCAAATTCTAAAAAAGGTTGAACCTGACGAGGTATACAATCTTGGGGCGCAATCCCAGGTCAGGACAAGCTTCGACATACCGGAATATACAGGCGACATTACAGGCCTTGGCACAACAAGGCTTCTTGAAGCCATAAGAAGAAGCAACAAAGACATCAGGTTCTATCAGGCATCCTCATCAGAAATGTTCGGCAAAGCTGCAGAAACGCCCCAAAAGGAGACAACGCCCTTCCACCCGAGAAGCCCCTACGGATGCGCCAAGGCATATTCTTACTATATCACAATAAATTACAGGGAAAGCTACGGCATGTTCGCATCAAATGGAATACTGTTCAATCATGAATCCCCCAGAAGGGGGGAAACATTCGTTACCAGAAAGATAACAAGAGGGATTGCCCGCATACTTGCAGGCAAGGACAAGTTCATATATCTTGGCAATATGGATGCCAAACGGGACTGGGGATTTGCGGAGGATTATACAAATGCAATGTATCTAATCCTGCAAAGCAAAGAGCCGGATGATTTTGTCATTGCAACAGGGGAAACCCATTCTGTCAGGGAATTTGTCGAGGAGGCATTTTCTCTGGTCGGTTTAAATTGGGGGGAACACATAAAAATCGATCCGCAGTATCTGAGGCCAAGCGAAGTGGATGTCCTTGTAGGGGATTATTCAAAAGCCAAAAGGATTTTAGGATGGGAACCTAAAGTCAAATTCAAGGAATTGGTCAAGATGATGGTGGAATCGGACATCAGGGAGGAAGGTGTTTCATTTGAACTTAAAAGATGATAAAATCCTGGTTACCGGGGGCGCCGGATTCCTGGGAAAATTCGTAGTTGAAAAATTGAGGGGGGAAGGAGCTGATGAGATATTTGTGCCAAGGAGCAAGGATCATGACCTTTCCCTACTGGACAATATAGAAAAGCTGTTTTCTGAATTTAGCCCGACTTTGGTGATACATCTGGCGGCCATGGTTGGGGGAATAGGGGCAAACATGGAGCATCCCGGCCAGTTTTTCTATAAGAATCTGATGATGGGGGCCCAATTGATGGAGGTTTCCAGATTGAAAAAAGTCAAAAAATTCGTGGCCTTGGGGACAATTTGCGCCTATCCCAAATTCGCCAAAATTCCTTTCAGGGAGGAAGATCTGTGGAATGGCTATCCTGAAGAGACGAATGCCCCATATGGCCTTGCCAAGAAGATGATGCTGGTCCAGTCGGAGGCATATAGAAAGGAGTACGGTTTCAATTCGATCTTTCTGCTTCCTGTCAATCTTTATGGGCCAGGGGACAACTTCAATCCGGATTCATCCCACGTAATTCCTGCAATGATAAGGAAATTTTATGAAGCAAAAATCAATAACCAAAAGGAGGTTGTATTATGGGGGGACGGAAGCCCGACAAGGGAATTTCTGTATGTTGGGGACTGCGCGGAGGGGATTGTCCTTGCAACCAAGAATTTTGACAGATCCGAGCCTGTCAATCTCGGCTCCGGGGAAGAAATATCAATAAAGGATCTGGCACAAAAGATTTCATCCAAAATTGGGTTTGATGGAAATATAGTATGGGACAGGTCAAAGCCGAACGGCCAGCCAAGGCGCAGGCTGGATACATCGAAAGCTGAAAAGTATTTCGGCTTCAAATCAAAAACGGATTTTGATAGGGGATTGGATAGAACCGTAGACTGGTATATTGATAATCATGAAAATGTGATATGATGAAAAAAATATTCTTCTTTTTTCCATCCGACTTCATTCCATCTTTCTTTTCTCTATCCGTGATACATCCTCTGGACATGTACAAGATGGATTTGGTTCCTGAAGGTTATGCATCTCTGAAATCTTCAAAATCCGCGAATCCCTTTGTTGAAGGATTGAAAAGAGGCAAGTGGGGGCTCAAAACGGAAATTTCTCAAAAGGTTTTTTGGCTCATTTCAGATGCATATAGCAATTCCCTAATCCTGCTGAATAGGCCAAAAAAGTGGAATTTTTTCACAAAGGATGCAGATCTGGTTTACAGCAGGCAGTTTCTTTTGGACACGAACGTGCCGTATCTGCTAGACATGGAGCACCCTGCGGTTTTTTGCGGATTCAACCAATACGCCCTTGACTCGAAATCCTTTTCAGCATCCCTAAGGAAGGAGCTTGAAAACGACAACCTTAGGAGGATATTGCCGATGAGCAACACTGCCAAGCAAACGCTGTTCAATTTTGTCAAATCCGAAAAAGTCGTCGAGAAAACGGAAACAGTCTATCCTATAGTGAAAAGTCCCGATAAAATCAAAAAAAAGGAAGGCATAGCATTTCTATTCATAGGCAAAGTTTTTTACCAGAAGGGGGGTTTGGAAACGCTGATCTGCTTTGACAGGCTTTCAAAGAAGTATAATGTATCCCTCAATTTTCTGGGCCCGGTTCCCAAGGGCATATATGAAAAATACTCAAAAAACAAGCAAATTAATTTTTATTCTGACGTGCCCTATGACAAAGTCAAGGAGCTTTTCCAAAATTCAACATGTTTGGTTTTTCCCTCCATGTATGACACTTTGGGTTTTGTAGTGCTGGAGGCATTTTCATACGGTTTATCCGTCATAACGGTAGACTCATTCGCGCTTCCGGAACTTGTTGAGGATAATGTCAGGGGCATTGTCATAAAACCGCCATTCAATACATTCAGGCCAGATGGCGGGTATGTTGGATCAACTCGGGCCATTCAGCAAAAATATATACTAGAACATAGCCAAAATCCGCCCCAGCAGTATCTGGATTCGCTGTATGAATCAATGGAAAAGATAATATTGGATTCTTCCCTAAGGAACAAATTTTCGCAAAATGCAATCAAGGAGACCAGGGAAGGCAAATTCTCTGAAAAAACATACAAGGAAAAAATATCTAAAATTTACGAATCAATGTAACATTCGCTAGGCCTGGCAAATGTTTTTCCGCCATTCCATCCTCTCCACTCGGACAAGGCCCAGGTGATTCCTATTTTCAATGCCTCTCATTTAATTTCTCCTCAATGTTGCTGAAAAATACCGTTATTATCCCATAATTCTCTTTCTCTATTTGTTTTTTTCAATACTCAGGAATAATTCACATGCCATTCCAATGGTGCCAACCGCAAGAAGCCAGAATCCCTCTGTTCCTGCCCAGTCGGCAAATTCCTTTGCGAAAAACACAAGGATACCCGTAACTAATATCATCAATACCCCATAATAGAGCAGTATGATCGGATCTTTCTCATTTTCTATAAAAACTATAAGCAGAAATATGGAAAACAATGCTATCATCCATGCATTATTTTGGAAGAATGCAAAGGATACAACTATCAGGACTATAGGAGCCAAAAGAAAGTGCCAATTCTCCAGGATCATCATGAAAAACTCCTTTTCATTCTTCACATTAGCCATGTTCTCAGTCCCCCTAATGCAATTGCCATGCATGCCAGAATGCCCAATATTGAGAATATCCACATCAATTCAAAAGTTTCCTGCTGCGCATAAACAATCTTTATGTCCAGTTCGCCGGTATCATTGATCCTGAAATCATTGATTCCATTTTCATTTTGCACAGAGCTAATAACTGAAACCAGATCCCCATTCTTGTAGATCCTTGCCTCCCATCCAGGATTATATTTTTCCGCGAATGAAAGTGTAAATGGAGCAGGAGAGCTCGATATAGCTTCCCATCTTGTAGGATCTATCCTTTTGTAGCTGATTATCTTGGAAATCTTATTATCGCTTTCAATCCATATCCTTCCCTTGCTTTCCCCATAATGGCATAGCTTGTAGTATCCGACCGTGCTGCAATCTAGCCAGCTGTAGGGATTTTCAGCCTTCTCATACAAAATCACATAGCTTATTCCCAGCGAGTCCATTGTTTTCCTATCCAAGGTTCCATTCATGAATGAGGCCTTGAATTCATTTGAATTATATTCAGAACCTATGGCATCCGTATAAGGTCTAGCCGTGCTTGCCTTTTCTGCTCCGCTCAAGGCGGTGATGGGGATGCCATTCGGGTCATCTATCCAGACTACGCGAGAGTCAGAAGGGACAAGCGATTCCAACCTACTGTAGGTATCCCCAACTGAAACAGGGGCATATCTTTGGCTGAGGGTGTACCATGAAGGAGAAAATAACGTATTTATTATAATGACAGTACAAAGCGCAACAGCAAAAATAGAGGAAATAGACTTTTTTGAGGCATTTATGGATATCGAGAACAGAATAACCAGGAAGACAGGTATCATTAGGCATATTCTTGCCCATTCCCTGAAAGGGCCTATTATCGCATCCAGGCCATTATCGGACATGGCATTTACGAAATATGCCAGTATCTGGTTGTTCATGCCCTGGGCTATGAATATTACAACCAATATCGCAGCCATTGATATTATAGATAATATCTTCTGTTCTTTGTCCATCTTTTTGTAGGATATCGAGAACAGCGCCAGAATTGCAATGAATACGAAAAATGAGTTCAATGTGAATGCCGGGTTGACTCTAATCTCTTTATTATCCGGCCACCAGATATGCCATATATTCCACATAGTGAATATGTTGGATATCCCCCCATTGGTTGAAAGAATATCAAGCATCATTTTATCTGTTTCTCCAGGGTAAGATACTCCATTCTGGCCGAATGAAGAGGCCAACATGAAGATAAATGGGGCATTTACAAGGATATAGAATACGAGCGGGATCAACGCAAAAATGAGGATATTCTTGACATTAGCCTTGGATGCTGCGGCGTATGCCGTTATTGCAGCATGGATCCCCATCATGTAGATCAAGGAATGGGGTATGATCCCAAAGGCGGATATCAGGAGGGAATATACGCCCAGCACAGCCGGATTCCTGTTTCTTGCATACATCAATCCCAATGCCATCTGCATAGGCAGCACGGCATATGTGATCCAAATCCAGATGTGGATAAGCCTTTCCGTTGACCACGGATTAAGAAAATAAAATGGTATGAACATTGCTATAAGGGCCGCGGCGATCTTTTTATCATCAACAAATCCATCTATCAGTAGGTATACTCCAAGGCTTCCCATAACAATGGATAAAAGCATGATACCGCTTAAGAATTGCGAATCGCTTAGGGGGATCAGGTGCGCAATTGTTGCCGTTGAGCCAAGGATGAAGAATCTCATGTCATTCAGTGAAACATACCCATCTTTCAATATGTAAAAACTCATATCCGCCCTGGCCGCTGCGGATCCGGCAATCGTTATCAAATCTCCAGAGGCGAACACCAAAAATTTATTCGTGATTGGCGTGAGCATGGGGCCGAAAGAGCAAATCACAAAAACCATTGCTATAATCAGAGATATGATAGGAATCAGTCTTCTTGACTGGCAGGGATTTGCGCGTTCCATAGGATTTTTATCTGATATCATATTTTTAAAACTCACATGTTTTTGGATCTCCTATGACTCATCCCATGAACAGCGAAAGCGCCATGTTGGCCAAAACCCCCACTATCACGGTCACTATGAGGTTGAACAGTATTATGGAGGATGCCTGTATCGGCTTGAACTCCTTGAACAGGGATGCCATGGCTGAGATGCAGGGCACGTAGATCATCGTTATCAGCGAATAGACCAGCATCTGCCTTGCGGTGAATATCGCCGTGAAATCCAGGGTTCCTGCAACCTGCACAAGCATGGCCAGCGCCAGCTCCTTCCTTAGTATCCCGAACATCAATGGCACTGCGGCAATCGCCGGAAGGCCGAAAATGTCCATTATAGGCTTGAATATCAGGGCGCTGTCCTGCATGATCCCCAATTCAGTCAGGATGCCAACTGCAACGTTGCTCACCAGCAGTATGGGAACAACAAAGACGGCAAATTCGTTGAGGTTCAGCAGGGACTTCCTTACCACATGGCCCAGGGAGGGAATCCTCATCTTGGGGGGCTGCATGACCGAGCTCAGGGAAGGTATTCTGAGAATGTTGTTTATTATTTTCCCGACAAAAAACACCAGCACAAGGTCAACCGCATAGATTATTATTGCAATGTACTGGCCGAAGAAGCCCCCTATCATGCCGAATATGGCGGATGTCCTTGCTGTGCACGGCAGGAAAGTGGACAATGCGCCCACTGCGAACCTCTCCTTCTCCTTTCCCAGGAGCTTTGTGCTGTATATGGAGGTTACCGTGCACCCGTATCCCATCATCAGCGGTATGAATGCCCTTCCGTTCAACCCAAGGCCCTGCATGAACCTGTCGCTCATGTAAGAGGCTTTCATGAAGTATCCGCTGTCCTCCATTATGGCAAGCATGATATAGAACAGCAGAAGATATGCGAAAATGAGCTCCATTGAGGTTGCTATGGCCATGTATATGCTGCTGAAGATAGAGGCTGAAAACGGGAATACCAGGAATTCCCCTAGAAAATTGAAGATCGGATGGATCGTTGCTTCCAAAACCCCCGCTATCATCCCGCTTATGAAATGGCCTCCGGTAAATACGACCTGGAATATTATCGCCAAGGAGACGAACACCATGATATGCCCCAGAATGCTGGAATCGGATTCCTTCTTCTGGCTGTGCTTCTGTATGTCCTCCCTCGGGCTGAAGCCCATGGCATGGGATATTTTCCTCCTTATCATTCCTTCGCAATCCTCCTTTCAATCAGCTTCATCAGCTTTTCGGAAATGGCATGCTCAAGTATGCATGCTTCCCTTTCCGCGTCCTTCCCTTTCATTCCGATATCCATCAGCAATCCCCTTATCCTGATGAACTTCCCATAGACCCTTTTCCCTATCATCCTCCCTTTTTTCGTGAGCCTTATCTCCCCCCTTGCCTCATATTCAATGAGCTTCATATTCCCCATCTTGGACAGCATCTCGCTTACTGATGGCATCTTTATCCTGAGGCTTTTGGCAAGGCCCTTGGTGGTTATATTCTCTTTATCCTTCTCCAGCCTGTACATCTCCTCAAGGTACTCCTCGAGATTCTGGCTCCTTCCTCTTCCATGCTTCATGGCTTAATTAGGCATGCCTAATTATAAAAGCCTTCCGCAGGACAAAGCAATAAAAACAATCCGCATCAAATGGAATCATGCAGGGAAAAGGGGCCAAAAGCACGGTTAAGGCGGTGATCTTCGACATCGACGATACGCTCATAGACTTCACAGAGACGAAGAACCTTGCCATAAGGGAATCCGTGAAGGCGATGATAGACAAGGGGCTGGGGAAGGATTTCGATTCCCTGCACAGGGAATTCAGGAGGTTCTATTGGCAAAGGGGGATAGAGGACCAGCGGATATTCCAGAAATTCTTCTTGGAGAAATACGGAAAGATAGACTATCCGGTCCTTGCAAGCGCCATCCTGGCATACAGAAAGGCTAAAGAGGGGATACTCAAGCCCTATCCAGGGGCCAAAAATCTGCTGATCCAGCTGAAGGAAAAAGGATTGAAGCTGGCTATTCTTTCCGATGCCCCAAAGCTTGAGGCCTATCTCAGGCTCTGCGCAGTAAGCTTTGACGATTTCTTTGACCTGATCCTTACAAAGGATGACGTCGGGGTTTCAAAGCCCCATTCAAAAGGCTTTGAAATCATACTGAAAAAATTCAATCTCAGGCCAGTGGAATGCGTGATGATCGGAGACGCTCCAGATAGAGACATGGAAGGCGCGAAGAAGCTTGGGATTAAGACGATATTGGCCAACTACAGCTCAAGAAAATTGGAAAAGCCGGATCCAAGGGCGGACTATACGGCATCCTCTGTTTCGGAGATATGGAAAATAATATCCAGAATCTAGAAAAAGAAAACATCGACTGGAATGGCTATCTTGTTTTCTTCTATCAATATCAGGGGGTCAAGCGCATTGTTTACGTTTTCCCTTTCCCTTGCCTCAAAATGAATGTGCGACCTTCCCTGCGCCTGGTCTTCGCATCTTATTATCCATAATCTTGCGTATTTCGCGTTTCCGGTGATTCCCAATGTCCCTATGGTTTCCCCTGCCTCCACATTGGCCCCCTTGTCGACCTTGATTGTCTCAAGGTGGAGATACCTTGTCATGCATTTTTCCCCTAAAAGCTCAATGGTGTTCCCTGCCCTTGGGCTGTCAATCTCCTTGTAGGTTGTGAATATCCTCCCCTTTTCAGCCGCGATTATGGGAGTTCCTATTGGCCCGTAAATGTCGATTCCGGTATGATTGTACCTTCTTTTTAGCGCAGTGTTCATTCTAGGCGCCCCATAAACCCCAAACGGAGGG
This sequence comes from Microcaldota archaeon, assembly GCA_026396375.1. Taxonomy (GTDB): domain Archaea; phylum Micrarchaeota; class Micrarchaeia; order Anstonellales; family J096; genus JAPLWW01. The sequence continues at coordinate 16,798 of JAPLWW010000039.1, forward strand.
ATGTGAGCTTTCAGTAGCCTTATTTGTTCTTCTGCCATATTCCAACCTTTTATGCAACCATTTTTAAATATTAGGAAAGTTATTTATTCAGGCTAAATGGAATAACATCATGAAATCAAATAAGCTTGCAATTGCGGTGCTTTTTGTCCTTCTTTGCCTTGCCGCAGGGGCAATAGGATCGTTTTTCACCTTTCCCTCAATCCAGGGGTGGTATTCTTCTCTTAACAAGCCATTCTTCAACCCCCCCAACTGGGTTTTCGGCCCTGTTTGGACTTTGCTGTATGTCCTTATGGGAATAGCCGCATACCTTGTCTATGAGAAGGGGATCAAGAAAAAGAATGTTAAGGAGGCTTTGGCCTTTTTTGGGGCTCAATTGTTCCTGAATGTCCTCTGGTCCTTGCTTTTCTTCGGCCTCCATTCCCCGCTGTGCGGATTGCTGTGCATCATTGCATTGTGGGTTATGATAGCTCTGACAATGAAAAAATTCTACATGATATCGAGAACGGCAGGACTGCTTTTCATTCCATACATCCTTTGGGTTTCCTTTGCCGCAATCCTAAACCTGTTCATATGGGGGCTCAACTGATTTCCAAAGTAGTTCTTTTGGTTGAACAAACATAGTTTTTCTTTCCCGTAGGATCCTTTTTGGAAAAAAGGCTTCACCCAAAAACTCTTTCTTTTTTCTAAAGATTTTCCGTTGACGCTTTTACCAGGGCCCCGCACAGCATAGCCAGAAAAAAGGGTCATTGCAGGAGGGGGGACAACAAAAACTTGTTTTTGTTGGTAATTCACCGAAGGTGAATTCCCCTTCTTATCCAATGCGCGATAATTTGAAAGCATTATATATTGCAGGAGGGGGGATTTGAACCCCCGAACCTCAGAGAGGACCAGACCCTGAATCTGGCGCCTTTGACCAGTCTTGGCGACCCCTGCTTCCAATTACCTTATTTAGAAAACATTTATTAAAATACCACATGGACCTGCTGGAAGAGCAATTATAGGGCCTTGGCAACGTAATTCCCGTCTTTTTCATATCCGAGCCTGTAATAGTACTCCTTCGCCCCGACTCCGGATATCACTGCCAATTTTTTCATGCCAAATTCCTTTTTGGCTATCTTTTCAGCTTCCTTCAATAATCTTTTTCCAAGCCCTTTGTGCTGGATCTCCCCTTCCTTCCCTATTTCCGCCTCCATGCCGTAAACATGCAATTCCCTTATCAGCCCGGTTTTTTTATCTATCTCTGG
>JAPLWW010000117.1 GCA_026396375.1 Microcaldota archaeon
CCGCTCTTGCCTATGACATAGATCAGGCTGTTCTTTCCATAGCTGACGAATACCGTGTCCTTTGTCCTTTCTACTATTGGAGCTATACTCAATATAAACTTTATTATTCTGCTGGAAAGGGCCATATTTATGCTTTGCTTTCCGGACTTGAAGACGCCCCCTGCATATGTAGTCCCTTTGAACACGGCCCCGCTTTCTATGGTCCCTTCCTTCATGAAGCTCTTTATGAATGACTCCAGCCTTTCCTGCTCGCTCATCTCAGTCTTTTTGAGGATGTTCTCCTCAAGAGTCCATCCCTCGTCCTTCCTCTGGTCAATGAATTTCCTCACTATCCATGGCCTCCATCCCTGGGGTATCTCTATGAGCGTTGAGATGTTGATCCTCTCGTTCTTGGATTCCTCAAGCTCTGCCTTCAGGATGTCCATCCATTTTCCCTCATTGGCCTTTGCCATCTCGTCCTTGGTCTTTATGGAAACCATGCTTTCGTTTACCACTTTGAAGTACTCATCCAGAATCCTATGCGCTTCCCTGTAGTCTCCCTTGTCATAGAGCTTTTTCAGCTCATCCAATGACAATGAGGCTATCTTGTTGTATTCCGCGCTTGAGTCTATCCCCTTTTCAGAATAATCCTCAAGCTCTGCCAAGGATGCCTTTATCTTCTGCTTCAATGACTTCATTCCGCTGTCTATCTCCTCTGCAGTGTATCTCAGCAGGTTCCTTGAATAGTATTTTCCGCCAATGGCCGACTTGATCCTGTCAAATATGACATCAACAAGGAGGTATGCCGAAATCAGGTATGCAAGCATCCCGAGCATCCCTATTATGCTGGTTATCGGCATTATCGTGTAGATTGTGTTGTCGTCTATCAATTTGATTCCCGATATCCTTCCCGTTGACTCAACGTATATGCCTATGAACATGAAAACAATCCCTGCGGCGCCCATGACCATCCAATTCGGCATTGCCAAGCCAAGGGATTCCAAGAATGCATTTTTGGCTTTTCCCTTTTTCATTATTGCGTTGACAACTGCATAAAGGGACTCCAACAGCTGCACTGCCATGAGCAAAATCAGCAGTCCAGCCGCAAACACGAGCATTATCGCCATTCTCGGCATTCCTACCAGGGAATTGGCAGGAACAAATATGATGTTTGCAAGGTCCATCAGGATCTGTATCTCCTCGCTTGCCGGCGTGGATATGCTCAGTATGCCCTTTCCGCCGTTAAGCGCAATGTATGATATCTTGTCGTTTGCCATTTCAGACTCAAACGGATATGCAAGTGTCTCTGTCTGCGAGCTGTTCAGGAACAGCTGGTTGAACTTCAGCATGACGTTTGGCTGGGTCTCGTATGTTGCAGATGCAGGAACTTCCTTTATCTGTATCTTGCCTATCACATCAGCTGGAATATTGTCCTCTATTTCAATTCCCAAAGGGGATTTCATCCCTGAAACCCCTATACTGTATATCGTCAGGACATTATAGTTTGTTGTCCCTATCTCAAAGTCCCCGTTGACAGAGCTTACAAGGGCAGTGTCCTCCTTCGGGCACATCCTGAACTTTGTCACTGCAGGATGGCTCCTTATGGCATGGTCAACAACCATCAGCCTTATCATGTCCTCTGCCAGCTTTCCGTCATAGGTTTTTCCTGCGGAAAGGTTCCTCAATGATTCTATCTCGTTGTTGAGCCTTTGCTTCTCCTTCACAAGGTTTGAGAAGTCATATATCACATATCCGATGTCATTGAACCCTGATGCCTTGCAGTCATTTGATGTGCATGAGCTTTTGCATGTTTGGGGCCCTTTGCATGAGTCAAACTTGAATGCGCACTGGGAGTACAGCTTGTTAACGTAGCTTTCGCTTGCGTTAAGGTACTCGTCGCTTTCCTCCTTGTCCAGTCCGCTGTTCATCTTTACCGTATAATCTGCGGGATAGACAAAAATGTATTTTTTTATTGAGAACATGCTTGTCTCGGTATCTGATTTGCTTATCTCTATAGACAATGGCGTAAACTCGTACAAGGCAACCTCGTCATCCCCCATGCTGTCTATGTTTATTCCGTTGGTGTTGACTATCTTCATGGTGGATCCGAAGCCAAATTCCCTTTTTTCAACGCAACCCATCATCAGGATCGCTAAAGCCAGGATAAGTATTAATTTTTTCATCAGGTTTATATTGGGGGATATGCCTTTTAAACATTAATATGCTTCCCTATGAAATGACATAAAAATACACTAAAAAACAGGGCAAATGCCTACTCTTTTAAACTCTTTTTTTGATTTCAGGATTATGAAGGAATTTGATTTCAAGGACACCAGCAGGATCAATGTTCCTGAAAAGCTGGTTGACCAGATAATTGGGCAGAAAAAGGCGGTTGACATCGTGAGGACTGCGGCAAAGCAGAAAAGGCACATTCTCCTGATAGGGCCCCCTGGGACTGGAAAAAGCCTAATAGGCCAGGCCATGGCAGAGCTTCTTCCATTGGAAACACTTGATGACTATTTGGCTTATCCCAACAACATCATGGAGAACGAGCCATTCATCAGGAATGTCAGGACATATCCTGATTTCAAGTACCTTCAGGACCATCCAGAATACATGAAATACTACAATAGGGATGAGCTGGACAAGATAAGGCAGCATTCCGACAAGGCAAAATACAGCGAGCTTGTTGACGCGCTGAGGATAGGCCTTGGAAGGAGAATAGTGATGAAGATGAATTTCGGGCCAATCGCCCCCCAGAAGCAGGATTCAGGGCCTTCGCCATTCACAACAATAATATTCATGATGTTCATAGGGGTCATCCTATTGTTCCTGGAAATTCCGGAATATATGAAATGGTTTTTGCTCTCATTGCTTATAGGGGCTGGAATAGTCTACAGCATGCTCTCATTCTTCTCTGCCATGCCAAAGGGATTCACCACAAACAAGGAGGCAACCCCAAAGCTTTTGGTTGACAACACTGGCAAGAAATTTGCGCCTTTCGTTGACGCGACAGGTGCAAAGGCAGGCGCGCTTTTGGGCGATGTCAAGCATGATCCCCTGCAGTCAGGAGGATTGGGGACTCCTGCGCATCTCAGGGTCGAGGCAGGGGCCATCCACAAGGCAAACAAGGGAGTTCTTTTTACAGACGAGATAGCAAGCCTCAAGCTCAACTGGCAGCAGGAAATCCTCACTGCCATGCAGGAAAAGAAATACTCAATAACCGGGCAGAGCGAGCTTTCATCCGGGGCCTTGGTGAAGACCCAGGCCGCGCCATGCGACTTTGTGCTTGTCGCTGCAGGGAACATCAATGACATGAACGCATTGCATCCTGCCTTCAGGAGCAGGATCAGGGGAAGCGGATACGAGGTTTACATGGAATCCGAGATGAATGACACTGCAGAAAACAGGGCGCACCTTGCAAGGTTCATAGCCCAGGAGATCAAGAAAGACGGAAAAATACCCAATTTTTCAAGGGATTCCGTGCTTGAGATCGTTGACGAGGCAAGGAAGATGGCAGGAAGGAAAGGCAAGCTTACATTGAGGCTGAGGGAGCTTGGGGGCCTTATCAGGGCGGCCGGAGACATTGCCCTAAAGGAAAATTCAGCCCTTGTCGAGCCAAGCCATATCCACAAGGCAAAGAAGATCTTCTCAACAATAGAGGTCCAGGTTGCAGACCAGATCATTGAAAGGAAGAAGGAATACGAGGTCATCAAAAGCAGGGGCCATGAGATTGGTAGGGTCAACGGCCTTGCCATCCTGGGAGAGTCCAACAAGGGAATGATGCTTCCGATCGTTGCAGAGGTTGCGCCGGCCTCAAGCGCAGCTGAAGGCAGGATAATAGCGACTGGAAAGCTTGGGAAGATAGCCAAGGAGGCAGTGAGGAACGTCTCAGCGATAATCAAGAAATACATCGGCACTGACATTTCCAAGAAGGACATCCATGTCCAGTTCCTCCAGACTTATGAGGGCGTTGAAGGGGATTCCGCAAGCGTGAGCGTCGCTGTTGCAGTCTTTTCGGCATTGCAGAACATCCAGGTCAACCAGGCGGTTGCGATGACAGGATCCTTGGATGTCAGGGGGAACGTGCTTCCTGTAGGAGGCGTTTCAGGGAAGATCAGGGCCGCGTTTGACTCAGGCATAAGGACAGTGATAATACCCAAATCAAACCTCAAGGACGTTTACCTTGACAAGGAAATCATAAACAAGGTGAAGGTGATAGGGGTTGAAAGGATAGAGCAGGTAATCAAGAACTCATTCAAAAGCTCAAAGGATACTGATGAATTAATCCGCAAGCTTTCCGGAAAGAAGTAGCTCAACAACTTCCTCAACATCCTTTTCTCCCAATAATTTATAGATGCTGGAAGGCCTGTTTTTCATCTTTCCCTTCAGCTCCTCGTCCAGCATTTCTTCTATTCTTTCCAGCATCGGCCTTTTCTCCCTGTTCATCTCCCTTATCAATTTTATCTTTTCCTTGATTTCCTCGCCTATGACATCCGAGATGTCCATAATCGCGTCCGGCTTTTCCTTGATTATGATGTCCCTTCTCTCGAATCCCTGCTTCAATGTTCCCCTGACCTTTATCTTTATTATCATCTCGTCCTTGCAGTCCTTTTTCATTTCCTCATATTCTGATTCTATCCTGTCAATGGCTTCCCTTGGGGTTATGTTGCTGATGTCGATTATCCTGTAGATCCCCTTTTTCTGGGTTAATTCTATCCTGTCAAACTGCTTTGTTTCCGTGTCGAAGATCGTTATCGACCTTGGCTCGCTCAATTCAGCTTCATCAAGCTTTGCCGCAACTGTTGATCCGGGTATGATTATCTTCCTGTTTTCCGAGATATACCTTTTGTGGATATGGCCGTCTATGACCAAGTCAAATCCCAATGAGTCCAGATAAGCCAAATTCAGCATTCCCTGTTCCTCATTCGGGACAAATTCCCTTATGCTCTGGTGCATTATCAGGACATTGAATCCCTGCTTCATGTCCTTTTCCTTCAGATGCTCAATGACATCCCTTGCCTTGTCGTCAGGCACATGGCCTATGCAAAGGAAATTTACTGTCTCCCCTTCCTTTTCTATCGTGAAATATTCTGTATGCACATATTCCGCCACTCCGGCGTTTGAGAATATGTTTATCGGATTGACCATCCCCTTTATCCTCCTTTCATGGTTTCCGTGTATGACTATCGGCCTTTTTCCGTTGAGGTTGCTTTTCCTGAACGCGTCTGCTGCGCACACCATGTCCTCTATGCTCGGGTTGTCTATGTCAAACACATCCCCTGTCTGTATTACAATGTCAGAATGCCTTGAGGCAAGGTCCATGGCCTCGTTTGCCTGCCTGCACGCGTCCTCCTTGAACTTGCCTTTGTGCATCCTCATCCCGATATGGAGATCCCCTATTATTCCAATTTTCATTTTCTTCCCTTGAGATTGCATTCAGGGAACAGCTTTTCAAGCATGTCCCTGTTTTTTGTGTAATACCTTTCAACGCCGCTTCCGTACTGGAGCGCCTTCTTTTTCCTTTCAATTGCCATTGTTGGCAATCCAAGGATTGAGGCTGCCTTCCTAAGCACGGGCTTCTTCTTGTCGCTGTCGCTAAAATGCTCCTCCATACCGATCTCTTCATGCGCTATCTTCTTGATGCTGATGTCATAAAAAGGAAAATCGACCTTGCATCCCAATTCCTTTGCCATCTTTTTCACGTTTGCGATGTCCCCTTTTTCGTCGAGGTTCCTGTATTCCTCGCTAAGGCTTTCCCTTATTTCGCTCCAATCCTTTCCTATCCACTCATAATGCCTCTGGTATCCTGCGAAAAGCTCCTCCGCCGCAGAGCCGAAAAGGATTATCCTGTTTTCCTGCTTTGCAATCTTCAGCAGTTTCAGGACCGGCGCAAGGATCTCTGTCTTGACAAACCCTCCATCAACCATCATGCACGCTTCCCCGAAAAGCATTATCATCTCCTGGCTCTCAAGCAGATGGATTTCCGGGATCATCCCGATCTCTTTCCCGATTTCCTCCGCGTATTTCACGTCTTCGCTTTCTTCTGTTCCTATGGTTACCAGTTTCATTGATTTTGCGCATTTCCCTGCAACCACTGCGATAAGCGTGCTGTCAATGCCTCTCGGGATCAAGGCCTACTTTTTCCTGTTTTCTTCAAGCTCAGTGTTTATCAGTATTATCCCAGGCAGCAGAGTCCCGAAGAATCTTGACATCTCTAATCTTAATTTATCGACATCTTTGCTTGTTGATTTTGAGGTTATTTCTGTCTCATCTCCACTGCCAGCATCAAGATTAAATATACTGACTTTGACCCCATTTTTTCCAGATACAGTCAGAATGATCATTTTGGTAGGATCTTTCACCCTGTCTCCTACGGCCAGCTTTGAATCGTTGACCCTGATGAAGTAATCATCACTGTTCGGATTATCTATTATTTCTTTCATTACAGAGTTCAGCGTTATGCAGAATATCCTGTTTTCCTTGTTTTTTTCTATGAGCACGTTTACTCCTTCGATCATTTTCCTTATTCCTTCCTTTGCTTTCTGCTTCACACCAGGCTGGTTGAGATATTTAAAATACAAAAGCGCAGGTTCATCATTTATTTTCGGATTATCCTTTTTTATCTGGGCTATCATGGATGCGCTGTCCTGGGCATACACTTCTTGATGCTTGAATCCTGGGAAAATCATAATCAATGAGCTTAATGCAAACGGCATCGTTATATTTCTTATGCCAGATTTTATATTTTTCAGCGCTCCCTTGAATTTGGACAGGTTCTCCCCTTTAGGATTCTCTTGAAGGGCCCCCATTTCTTTTTGCGTAATCATTTTCATCTCCTCTTAGTCAGATTCTTCTTTCAAACCTTTCATTCCTCTAGCCGCTTTCTTTGCATCAAAGTTCCAGCGCGTCGGGCCAGGGGTAAATGTTGTTTTTATCGCATTTGCCATAGCATCCATTGCCTTATTTGCCTCCTCCATAAAATTCTGGAAAACAGCATACGTATCTTTTGTGAACTGTTTGAGGTCTCCTGCTGTAGCACTCGTTCCTTGTTCCAGTCCTTTAAACGCTTCTTCAAATAACTTTTTTACTCTAGGGTCTTTGGCCGATTCATTTATTTTATTGACCAGGTCATTCACAGTTACATTTTGGAAGTCCTCTCTGTTTACAGTATCAAGCGCAATATTCTCTTCTGCGCTCGTATTCTGTTGAATTATTATAGATTGTATTCTAGAAGGGATGAAAGCACTTTTTTGAATAACAGGAGCAGCCCCCTTTACTTTTGCAGAACTGGGTTCTTCCTTCTTTCTAGCTTCAATAGGGCTAATATTTTTTTGCTGCAGGACTTCATATGTTAAAATGAAAGCTTTCCAGTATATCTCTCTTTCCTTTCCTGATACGTCTATCCCTATCCCTTCTGACTGTATTTTTGAGAAATTCTGTATATTATCTGCGTTTTTGCCGAAAAAGACAAGTTTCCTGGAATTTCCGTAGGTTGCCACCCCTATCTTCAAGTTTCCCTCCTTATTGTAAACATCCACATTTATAGGATTTCCCGAAGCATCTCTTAGTTGTTTAGATTCTTTGTTGTAATGGTTGTTTGATAGATACTGTTCAAAACTAATCTGCTGTTGCTGGCTGCTCTTTCCTTCAATACTAGCCTGCTGCCACAAAACCCTGAAATCAGCAAATCCCCTTTCATATGCCATGCTTATATACTGCATATAACAAATTAAAAATCTATTCATTCAAGAGGATAAATAAGGTTGTTGTTTATAAATAAAAATAAGGAAAATAAAAAAATTAAAAGAAAGGGGAATTCCCCTTTTCGCTGAACTATTCAAAGGCTTTCCAGTCCTTCTGACATTGCCTTGCTCAGGTAGTCGCTCTCAGATTCGCCTCCTATATCCTTTCCTGTGATGCTGGCTCCCTTGACCCCTGTTACGATGGCGACTATCTCAAGTCTTCCCTCGTAGTTCTGCATGATCCT
>JAPLWW010000057.1 GCA_026396375.1 Microcaldota archaeon
GAAGGATGAAAAGAGAAACTTGCCATTATATTCCAAAATAAGCTTGCGGGTTGTTGAATCGCGGATCAGCGCTGAAAATAGGACATTGGAATCTATGACAATCTTGACGCTATCCCTTCTTTTCAGCAATGCCATTAGATATGTTATTTATGTAGAAACATTTAAATATGTTTTGGCACATATATATGTGCATGGTGGTAAAATGGCGAACATAACTTTATCAGTATCAGACGATTTGCACAAGAAAATGAAGGAGTTTTCAGAAGTCAAATGGAGCGAGGTTGCAAGGAAGGCGATACAGGAAAGAGTGAATGCGCTGGAATTGGCGGAATCCATTGCCTCCAAAAGCAAGCTTACGCAAAAGGACATTGATGAATTCAGCGGCAAGATGAAGCATCTTGCTGCAAGGAGATTTGTGAAATAAGGTCAATCTTAAAGCTTTAAAAACACAATTACTCATTATAATGGACATGCAAAGGCAAAAGCCCAGATTTATTGCTAAAATGCTTGTTGCCGGAGCATTGATGATGCCGTTGGTGTCCAATGGCTCGGAATACTCTTCAGGAAAGGATGTTGTGAAGGAGATAGCGTTCAATGCCAATTTGAAAAGGGACACCCTTAAGGGAAAGACTGAAAAAGATACTGCATTGGCCCAGATTTTCAATGTTGCGCGGAATAGGCTTTCGAAGGTTGCCATTAACGAAATTGAAGTCATAGAAGGGTACAGGATGGTTGAGACTAGGGAAGTGTTCTCAGACCGCAATTTCAGGAGGATGATAGACTGTTCCTCTTCAGGCGACGGCCTGTTCTACAGCAACATATCCGAGAAAATGATGGAATTTTCCCTTGAGAACACTGACAGGAAATGGGGCGTTTTCCTCACTGAAAACGGCATAGCGCTAAAATATGATGGCCAAAAAGAGCACCTAGTCAACATGAACCTACATATTCAGGGAACTTCTTCGGGATCTCCTGTTGCGACGCGTTCTCGCCTTCTGCGTACTTTACGGCACAAGACATAAACAGGAACAGCTACGAGATCCTTATGCTGGGAAACAGCCTTATTGACGACCAAAACCCAAGGCAGAGCGTGCTTGTCTATATCAGGGATAGCAACAGGGGCACCGTCTTTGAGATAAAATAGCGCATTGTTTAGTAGCTAATTCTTACTTTTATTTAATCGTAGTTTAAGATTAGTACGACTTTTCATAAAGTATATGTTAACAAAAGTAAGGAATATATAAATGTTTGGTGGTTTTCACTGATATTTTGGGGATGAAGGAGGAGCTTTCTGGACCATTCTGATTCTTTTTCATATCCAATGGTCAATTTAGTGGTCTATTGGCTATAACTCAAGAACTCCAGTGAATCCAACCGGTCCATAAAGCTGAGTTGAGGCTGAGCAGAATGTCGCGGTCTTGACGTTTTGATGGATCCTGTTTTCTTCAACAGCCATGTTGAAATAGTGAATTAGCATTTGGCCCCTTATGGCTAATTGGATACGACCATGAAAGATAAGGCCATCTGATTCAACCGGCTGAACATTGAGCATGGTGTTTATGTTATGAATCGCTGCGCGTACAAGACCCAGCAATTCCCATGGGGCAACTTCAGAGTATTCAGAATACTCCGGATAATAGAGTTCAGTGTCGCTAACGCCGATCAGTCTGGCATATTCTCCAACCAGGTCTATTAGCTGATCTGCCATGGCCTGATTAAGCCCGTACCTCGAAACCAGATTGCTCTTTATGTCGGAAAATGTCATCATGCTGTCTATCGAAGAACTTTCCTTAACCTTTATCCTGGCAAGGCTCATGGTTTTTCTGTAGGACTCCTCCATCAGGGCATCGGTGAACGGCCCGAACCTGGAATAGTCCGCTTTCCTTATGAAGCGCCTTATCTGGGAGTCGATCTCTCTGACGGAATGCGGCAGGACTCCGTCCTTGCTTAAGAAAATATGGAGAAGGGCGATGTCAAAAAGTGGCATGCCAGAGTGCAACTCGTTCTTGTCGAGAGATGTATGCTCCATGAACATTTCGCTGAGTGGCGCCCGCTGCATCTTTGAATTGAAGTATGCATCGCATTCGCCGACAAAATAGTCTGTAAATGAATCCGAATCTGCGAGATCGCCTCCATTGAGCTTATACTCTGTTGCGATCCTAGCCGAGAGAGAGGATATGAATGCGGGGTCTGGATATACAGGGATTAACATCGATTCGGGAGATCTCATGCGCTTCATGGTTGAGATGAACCCTGCTCTTATGGCAGTTTCATCATCAGAGAGAGACGGTAAAAAAAACATCCTTTGGTCCCCCACTTTGCCAGAATCTTTGGAAATGGACAATTTCCTTTGCGCAATCATGCGCGCATAGGCGCGCGCCATGTCGCTGCTTATTTCGGTATTTTCAAGCTCCTCTGTCATCAAGGCCGCGAAGCACCTGAAGTGCACGCATTCCGAACCCCTTATGTATTCCTTGACTGTTTGGATGTTTTCCGCCAATTCAGAGTCGAGCGTTATTGCCTCATCCAGTTCTTTTTCAATTTTTGACAGGTTCCTGCTCACGTATGCCTCGAAAACCTTCTCTTCGCCGATAAGCCCGAAAAGCTTCCAGCACACAGAGTTCATCGATATGGTGTAAGGATTGCTGGCGAAATTCATGTCAAGTTTGTTCCTTACGAAGTCATCAGCAATGTGCTCGCAGAGGGCGTCATTGAAGACCTCAGAATCCATATCCCTATACGTGCCCCTGAAGCCTCCAAGGCCGTGAGCCAGCTCATGCGCCAGCGTGACCCATGCCTGGGCAATATAGTCCTTGCCGAAATCCTTCTTGAGCCGCTCAAGGTTGATGTATATCTTGTTTTCGTCCTCGTGATAAACGCCAGACATTTTTTCATATCCATATTTGCATGTTTCTTTTGCAAGAGCAGTTGCATCGGATTTGCTCACACCATCAAAATGCATATAGTAATCCTTAAGAAACTCAAATTCTGATGCATAGAGAACAACCTCAATGCCATTGATTACTTTGTATACGTGCTTCTTGTCCATTTTGTTGCTCATATAGGACGCGAACTCTGCCATTTTCCTGCTGCCTTCTTTTGAAATCCTGTCTAACGGAATCGCCGATGATGCCATGGCGATTAAAGACTTGGCCTTCTCTCTTAATTTATAAATCGCCTTATCCAGGTTTTCGGCCATCATCTTATTCATGCCAGAAAGGCCTAAATGCATTTCCAGCGCCGGATTCGCGGCTAGGCCGACGCTAAGATGGACTTTTCCTTTTGTGAAAACATAGCTGGATAAGACCCCCATCCTCCAGGCAAGAGCGTCATAGAATATATCGGCGTCCTTTGCCTTATGAAGCATTGATCTTAGCTCAAAATATTCCTTTTGTAGGGCTTTTTGCTTTTTGCTATCTTCCATGCCGTCATGGACCCATTCGTTCGCCCTGTTGTAAAGGTCATCAACCTTGTCCTTGTATTTGCGGAAGTTCTGAAGCACCCTTTCAACCGCCTTTGGCTCGGTTATTCCCTTCTCCTTCATTGCAACTTGCAGTGGCTTCTGGATAACAACCATATATACACTTTTGGCAGGTCCTTAATAAATATGTTTCGATTTGTGAGGCATGGTGATATTATGTGTATATAAAATCGGCAGGGTGCGGCCCGTGCCTTTTTAAACAAAAGGAGCCATCACTTAGATTATGAAAGACAAATCCTCAAACGAATCAAAAGGGACAGGGAAACCCATGTCTGAGAGGCTCCGCAGGTTGGCCAAGGAGCTAATAGCCGAGATGGAGATAGGAAATGAGGAGTTCCAGAAGAAGATTCGGTAGCGGGGTAGAAAGAGGGGAATCTATTTGTTTATAAAGGCCCCAACGGCATATGGTTTAAAAACAGTTTGACGCATAAATAAGGACATGCCGTTCCAAAACCAGACTCGGGACTCCAAAAGCCTGAAATCCCCTGTAAGCAAGGAGGGTGACAAGGAGCCCCTGCTTGAGCATGTGAAAAGCAAGTTCATGAGGGCGGCCATCAAGAAGATGAGGACGGGAGTGAAGATAGCGGGACTTAGTTTAGCATTGTTGGCTGCAAAACCTGCAATAACCGTGGCGCAAGATACAATCAACAAGGAAATGCCAAGGATGGAGCAGATTACGGAAAAGAAAATATTAAAGTGCTATCTTGATTTTGAAACAATGATGAATTATTTTACTTCTGAAGAGAGTAAAAAAAATAATGCTTTATTTAAAGCAATGTTTGACGGACTTGGACAAGCCAAATCAAATATAATATCAGGAACAGACACAATAAAAGGATTCGAAGGAATAAAAGAATCCTTTGATTTTTCAAAAACAAATTTAATGAAAAAATCAATATCTAATTATCTACAGATTACATCTGAAGAATTTGAACGGATTTCAGACTTAGGAAAAATAACCTCAAAAGTATATACTATAGGTGAAAAGGAAGATAATCTTCTCTTGTATTTAGATATAATAAAAAAAGATGGAATTATAAGTAAGAATAAACAAAAGTTGAGTGGAATAGATATTTTGATAACATTCTACAGTAAAAATGAAAATGGATTTGTATCATTATTAAGATTTCCAAAAGAGTTTGATATTTTTGATGTAAAACCATTTTTTGGAACAAAAACAGATAAAGATACACAATTTGGATTATATATAAGATATAAAAAAGAAAATAAAACATATGAATTAATTAATAATATAATATACATTG
>JAPLWW010000092.1 GCA_026396375.1 Microcaldota archaeon
CCCATAGAATCCGATTTCCTTCACTATTGGCTTTCTCCTGTTCTCAAGGTAATATAGAATAGATTGCTTGGCAATGCCGAGAAGAGAGTCCTTTTCAGCTTTTTTGAGCTCCATAATGATATTGGGATTAACCGTTTTAAATATTGCTATGCAATTAGGCAGTCATGAACCTTTTCATGAATTATGGAAAATACAGGGAATATGAAGCCTCAAATGCCAAGAGCGCAAGCTTCGACAAAGGGGGGCTGGCCTGCCTATTGGCGGACATGATAGACAAGATTGACAATTTCCATCTGGAGTATTCCGGATTAATAAACGCTGAGAATATAGGGAAGGAAGTGGAGGAAGAATCGAAAAAATCAGGGATAATGGCAATTGCCTCATCAAAATGGACAAAGGCCCTTTGCGGGGAAAATCCCAAGCTAAAGGAGATCGCCCAGGGTTTCATATTGGCAACGGCGATGAAGGCAGCAGGGATGCCGTACAAGATGAGCCCGAAGATGCTGAAATGCGCGATGCCCAAAACAGAGAAGGAGGAAAGGAAGGATGAGATGGGATTTGTCCTTTCCTTCGACCAGGACAGGGAATCAACTGTTGTTAAGAAGATAAGCCTGGGCCCGAACACCAATGAGTATGAGATAGGCTATTTCCTCTGCAGCGCCCACAACTCGGCGATGAGGTCTATTATTAGGCTAAACGGAATCAAAATTGAAAAACTGGCAAAGGAAAAGAAGGACATGAAAAAATTGGCTGAAAGGCTTGAATCATCAAAGATGGCCAACGATCTCAGAGGATTTGCAGAGGCAATGAGGATATGCAGCTCGTTTGACCTGATGCCTTTCGCGACCCAGAGGCAGTTCCTGAAAGTCTACAAGGACCTGCCGAAGCCGAGAAGGATGGAAAAGATAGATCAGCCCATAGAGGCCTTCATCTGAGAGGCCATGAACTCGAAGTCCCTGTAGTCGACCCCTTCTGGCAAAAGCCCGAGGAAATCGTCCTTGACCAATTCAAACAAGGCATCGCTTTTGGGCATGACCATGATTATGTGCTGGCTCTCGTTCATCCCCATCCCTATCATGTTCAGGAACTCGTCAGGCGTTTTTGCCTTGATGCTGTCGCTCTTTATCAGGACCCATTTGGCATTCTCCAATGAGAATGTCCCGACAAGAAGCTCCCTATTTTCCGCATTGTAAAGCGTGGTTATCCTCAGATACTCCTCGCCTGCCTCTGTCTTGTGCAGTTCATCATCAATGGAATCAGTCCCCTTTTTCAGGGCCTCTATGGCTTTCTTGTACTCCCCCTCGGAATAAAGGATCTTCGAGTAGATTATGTAAGGCTCGCTCCTGTTGGGGGAGTATGATATCAGCTTCTCAAGCTTTTTCTTCGCAGACTCCGTGTCCTGCTTTTCCAGCATGAGCATCGCCTCAAGGAACATCTTGACCATCATGTCATTCTCTTTCTCTATGACCCTGCCAGCTGAAACAAAGTCGCCCATGCTCAGTAGTATTGAGAACCTTTTTGCGCTTGTGTTTATCCCGTTTTCCTCCGCCTTGTCCAGGTTTTCCTTTGCCCTTGCCAGGTATCTTTTGTCCCCTGACATCTCATACATGGCGACATTTACATCGGACATAAGCTCGTATGCGTCGTTGTCCCCTTTTTCCAGGAGGGCCTCCGCATTCTCTATGGCGCTGCCGTAATTTCCGTCTACCGCAAGCTTGACAATCCTTTCATATTCCCTTCTTTCCATGCTGAACACCTTTTTTTGCCAATGAAGCTTTCTTTATCAAAAGCTCTGCAGTGTCTTTTCCCATTTTAATCTCGCTTTTTTCTATTGTTACCCTCTTTTTAAAAAAAGGGGCGTCAAGCACTGCTGTCTCCCCCTCCCCTCCCTCAAGGAAGGGATGGATATAAGGATGGTAAATCCTGAAAGGCTTTCCGACATCAGATGCCGAGATCCCGTAGCCTGAGGCCTTTATCAAGATTACCTCCATTTCCCCGATGTCATCCATGACCTCCCTGTTCCTGTGCCAGAGGAATGAATAGGTCGGGATTCCAAGCTCCTCCCCGATATAGTCTATCCTCTGCTTCTGGTACTCGCTTTCCACCGCCCCTGTGCTTATCCCGTCAATATCCAATTTTTTCAGATGATTGAGCATCTCGTCAACCTCCTTCTCCTTTTCCCCTGAAACATCAAATGAACAGAGTTTCATTTCCATTGCCTCTGCCTGCAAAGGGGTTAAGGACAGGCACGGCTTGTGCAGCATGTATGAATCCTCCAATTTAGGGGAAAAAACAACGAGCATGGGCTCGAATCCCATTGAAAGGGTATAGAATGCCGCAAGCGTCGAATCCTTTCCACCGCTGAACAGCACTGCTATTTTTTCCCTCATTTGTTAAACCTTGAATATCCGCCGTTCTTCTTCTTCCTGTTAAGCAGGAAATATGCCGCCGCAGCTATTATGACTGCGATTATGAGGACTGCAAGCAAAGGAAGGGCTGTTGCCTGCGCCTGCGATGCTGTTGAGACTGCCCCTGTCCCGTTCTTTGTTCCTGGTGTCGTGTTTCTTTCAACCGTTTCGTTTTTAGTGATGTTTTGCTCTGCAACAGGCGGCGCCTTCTTTACGCAGTCCTCTGTCTGAAGATTTGAAAGGGATATGTTGTATATCACCTTCAATGCCTCATCTATGTCATTTATGGATTTTGACCTGTTCAGCTGCTCTGCAGCCCAGACTGCATAGGAGCAGTTTGTGGAATTTTCAAGGATGTTCTCTATTGACAATGAAAGGTTCTTGTATTTCTCTACCTTGTCTGAAACATTTGCTATGCTGAAGAAATCAAGGTATGTCCCCTTCGAGCACATCACGCTGCCGTAGTTTATCAGTATGCACCTGTCCATGTCTCCCTCATATGCATCATATTCCGTATCGTCCCTTATCAAATCAACTCCGTCCTCGGTAGTGAGCAGAATCTCCACATCCCCCCCTTTCCCATATACGTAAAGATTTTTGATCGGGCATGTGCAGCTGATGTTTATCGTTTTCTTTATATTGAACTTGCTGTCCAAAACAAAAATCCTGCTTTCATTGTCAGAGACATAGACATAGGTTCCGTCGGTGCCTATGCCCGTGAAATTATGGATCCTGTATTCAAATGGAAGGCCAAGCGTCATGTTGCCGTTCTTGTCTATCCCGTATATCTTGTTATACCCTGTAAGCACAAGAAATCCTCCCTTATAGTCCCTTATCTCCTGTATGTTGTTGAACTCGAATATTTCCCCAACCGTAGGAAGAGTCTGGTAAACCGCCCTTTTTGTTATGTACAGCACCCTGCCGTCGGACATCGTGTTTACGCAGTTGATGTTGAAATCTTCAGATACCCTTTGCGAGGACTCGAGGTTTGGATAGGACAAAATTGGAAGATACCTGTTGGATTCAAGCGCAAGGTATATTGATCCGTTGTAATAGTCAAAGCATGTGATGTTGTCATTGACATTGTGGTCTCCTGTCTTGTTGAGCACCAGCTCTGACTGCGCGAAGGAAACTGTCGCTAAAAACAGGATGCTAAGAAAGAATATCGTCAAGATTCGTGTCCTGGGGCATGTTGATTTCATTTATGTCTACCTCTTTTTGGCTCGGATGGGCCTCATCCTTGGGGAGAATCTCAAGCTGGATTGTCGAATTGCAGAAGGGGCACTTTCCGAATATGGAAATGCTTGCCTCCCTGAGCCCTGAAGAAAGCGAAAACGAAACGTCCTTTCCGCAGTTCTTGCAGACCATCCTCCTGATCTCCATAATAGAAAATAACATGGAAAAGTTTATATAAGAAACTTTTTTGAAAGCAGGGGAAGGCAGATCAGTAGTTCTCCTCCATTCTCTCATAGTATGCCTGGGGATGCTTGCACGCGGGGCATTCCTTAGGGGCCTCCTTTCCCTCGTGGACATATCCGCAGTTCCTGCACTTCCATTTGATGGCCTTGTTTGAGCTGAAAACTGTTTTGCTGTTCACGCTTTCCAATAATTTCCTGTACCTTTTCTCGTGCTGCTGCTCAACCTCGGCTATCTCCTTGAATGAGGCTGCGACATCAAGGAATCCCTCTTCTCTCGCGGTTTTCTCGAATCCCGGATAAAGGACTCCCCATTCCTCCTTTTCCCCGTCTGCAGCCGCAAGCAGGTTCTCTGCCGTTGTCCCTATCCTTCCTGCAGGGTATGTTGCGGTTATCTCCACCTTGCCTCCCTCAAGATGCTTGAAGAAGACCTTTGCATGCTCCTTTTCGTTCTCCGCAGTCTCAAGGAAAATTGCGCTGATCTGCTCATATCCCTCCTTCTTTGCAACTGACGCAAAAAAGGTGTACCTGTTCCTTGCCTGGCTTTCGCCTGCAAACGCCTTCAATAGGTTCTTCTCGGTCCTGCTTCCTGCCAATTTCGCCATAATTACCATCCTGGAATTTCTGTTGATTGCCCTAATTTATTAACTTATTGGACAATCGATGCGGTTTTTAATTTCTTCTGGTATGGGGCGTCACCATTTCTTCAAGCGCCCCCTAACACTCCACCACCAGCGCAAGAACACATTCTTTTTAACTTCTTCTCTTGGTAGATAATAATCTGCAGGGGTCGCCCAGCCTGGTCAAAGGCGCAGGGCTTAGGACCCTGTCTCTTTGGAGTTCGTGGGTTCAAATCCCACCCCCTGCATTCATACTGCTTTCAAATAATCGTGCTTTACAAAAGGGTGGAATTCACCTTCGGTGAATTACCAGCGAAAACAAGTTTTCGCTGTCCCACCCCCTGCACAGCCCCTTTCTTTTTGCGAAGAAGAAAGCCGTCTACGGTAAAGAAAAAGCGTTTTGTCCTGATCCTCCCCCGACGAGGTTCCTATCTTGGAGGATTTGACACACGAATAGTGGGTTCAAATCCCCCTGCGTTAATGTATTAAATGATTCGGTAAAATAAGCTGTCATATGGCAGGAATCAAGAATTTGGACAATCTGCTGAAGAAGATGAATCCGAAATTGGCCAGCGGGGAATTTATCTTTTCCACAATCTCCGGAATTAAGCTCAAGAGGCTGAAGCTGGATCCTTTGCTGGTTTTCAAGGAAGAGGAAGGGATCACTGTCGTCATCGAAAGGAAAATCGCTGAAAGGAATTCGTTGCATTATTCTGGCATATGGAAACTGATAACCCTGACTGTCCATTCAGACCTCTCGGCGATAGGCTTTTTGGCCAGGATAACGGAAAGGCTTGCAGAAGCGGGAATAAGCGTCAACGCCGTTTCAGCCTATTACCATGACCACCTGTTTGTCCCTATAGAAAAGGCAGACGAGGCGATGGCAATATTGAAAAAATTGTCTGGATCACGAAAATACTGAATCTACTTCTGGCCCAGCTTCAGCTGCGCAAAGGACTTGCTTGCCCTGCTGCTCCAGAAGCTGGGAAGCTCGTTTGCGACAAAGCCCCTGAATTCGTCGGAATATATATAGGTCGAATATCTTCCGCCATCAGGGAGGCCGCTGAAGTCTATCCCGTCATAGATCTTGCCTATCTTCTTGCGCTCGAACTCCTTCTGAAGAAGGGATGGCTTTCTCATCAGGAGGTAGTCCGCCTGCCTTATGCTGTTTACCTCAAGATTGGCCGAATTCTGGGAAATGAAAAGAACAGAGAGATCCTTGTGCCTTGCCACAAGCAGAAGGGACGAAAGCAGCTTGTTCCCTGCTGACTGGGATTCCCTGGAGGAGAACAGTATCCCTCCCTCATCAACAAGAACGAAAGAGCCGTTCGGTACCTCATCAACGGTCCCGACAGAAGAGATCCAGTTTGGTAGGGAAGACTCGTCAAAGCCCATGGCGCACACCCTCCTTTTCCCTGCTGCAATGTTTTCCAGGATGCGCATCCCAAGCGCGGATTTCCCGCTCCCGCGAGCTCCTAATATCAGCCCTACTGTGCTCCCGGATGAGATCTTCCTTTCGAACTCGTTTATGTCTCCGGCCAGTTTCCTTTCAACTGAAAATGGCCTGTAGTCCGCTTCAGGGTGCTTTGCCCTGGCAGTTCGCTTTCCTGCCTTTTGGGCCTTGTGAAAGATAAAGCCCAATATCCCGACGATTGATTGGAATATCAATTTGGCCAGAAGATAAAGTATATTGAACGCTCCAGTAGCTATCCATGCCAATGCACCCCATATCCCGGATCTGCGTTTTTTCGGCATCAGAATGCTTTCGCGGCCTTATTTATTAAGGCTTTCCAATTGCCTGCCCTGCCCTAGCCAAGCCGCTGGATAGCAAATAAGTTAAAAGAAGGCAAAAAATTAAGAAAAGGAATTAAAAACAAAAATAGTTTCTTTTTAGTTGAACCGTTTTTCTTTTCTAAAGAAAAAAGGTCAGCCGCAGCTTCCGCTTGTCGCCGCAGCAGTTGCCGAAAATGTCAGGTTGCACTGGGAAGGCTGTGTTGTGAACGCATTGCAGATCCCTGCCTTGAATGCGTCTGCCGTCCTTCCTCCGCTGTATGTTGCCCCGTTTATGAGCATTGTGGGCGAGCCTGAGATCTTCTTGCTGCTTGTCTTGTCTGACATCTCCTTTGCAAGCGCGTCAAAAGAGGAATTGTAAAGGCCTTCGACTGCGCTTATGTTGATTATGCTGATGTTCTGGACTGCGTCCTTCCAGCATGCATCCACTGTCTGGACTGTGCATTTTGTGTTTACGTTGTTTACATATTCGTTCCAGACCTGGATTCCGTAAAGGTTATAGACTATCTTTTCCCTTATGTCCTGGTTAAGCTCGCTTGCCCCGTGCAATGATCTCCAGTTTCCTGCCGAGCCCGAGATTATGTATACCGGCTCGAAGTCGAATGTGCTGTTGAATGCCTTTATGACCGGGTAAAGCCCCTGCTCCGCCTGGTTTCCGTACGGGCAGAATGCCATGACATAAAGCTCAACCTTTGGCTTGTCTGTCTTTGCCGCAGTTGCTGCAGGAGCGGTTGTTTTGTTTGTGCCGTTTGTGCTGTTGGCTGCCGCCTCTGCCGCCTTCTGGGCGTTTATCTGGACCTCCGCCTCAGCCGTATAGTTGATCACGTCTATGGGAGCGGTTGAAACAAACTTGTATGTCTTTGTGAAGTAGAGCAATGCTGTTGTGTTGTCCCCTGAATTCGAGACGTTAACCTCGATAAGCCCTTCTGGCCCCACCTTTGCGGTGTTGACTTTCAAATTAACCTGCTGGCCTATTAGGTTATAGAACTTGTTCATCGCGGCTATCTGCGCGTTCAGCTTTGTGTTGTCCACTGAGAAATTTCCTGAGTCAACCACAATGCTGGTTGCTGTGACTGTCGAGTTTGCCGCTGCCGAAGCCGGCGCTGAAAACATTACATAGCCTATCCCAAGGCCCAGCAACAGGAAGATTATTCCGATGCCTGCTATTATCAGGGTATTGTTATTTGTTGAGTCCATCTAATTCACCTTTTTTGAGACTTATGATGGTAATATTTAAAAAAGAATGTTTATGCTTAGGCAAGCCGCCTGCATATGCGAGTCCGCTGCAAAGACCAGAAACATCAGAAATTCCCGTCGTTGAAATCATGATCACCATGAGTCATATTGCGCGGCAGATGCCGTGCATGTTACCAGATATCGTAGCCTATCTTGAGGTATAAAAGGGTTTGCCGCATTAATACCCAAATTGGTCCTAAATCCGGCAGCGCCGGAAAGCAGTGCCTGGAAAGGCACTAACATAAACAGCTACTGGAAATTACAGTTAGGTTTTTAAAGAATATGAACAACAACGGATATAGCGGTTTTAGAGGGTGATATGTAAATGGCAGGTATTGACTTAATAGCAAGCAGTTTGATAATGGCCCTGATACAGTTACTTGTAGGCCTAGTGCTTTCAATGGGATCTGTATACATCGGGCTGAAGATGTTCGACAAATTGACAAAGGGGATAGACGAATGGAAGGAGATCCAGAAGGGCAATGTCGCAGTCGGAATAGTCATGACCGCGGTCATAATCTCTCTCGCAACAGTGATAAAGATAGGAGTTCTGAGCCTCACTGCCAGCATAGACCCTACGACAGGAGTTACCATGATGGCTCTCGGGCTGGTTGTGGGAATAGTGAACCTGGTAATAGGGGTCATAGCAGCGATCATCTCCATATATGTGGCAATAAACATCCTTGACAAGATAACGACGGAGATAGACGAGATGAAGGAGCTGAAGAAGGGAAACGTCGCTGTTGCGTTGATAATAGCAGGCGTCCTTATAGCTGTTTCATTCGTTATAAGCGCGGCAGTCGAAGGGATCACAAGCGCCCTGGATGTCACGCAGGTTGCAATGGCACTTGGAATTGTTGCATAATTCCTTAATTTTTTATTTTATTTATGAAAATTCCAAAGAAATCCTTCCTGGGCCCGATAGCAGACTATACCAATTCATGCTTCAGGGAAATGTGCATAATCCACAAGGCGGATTTTGCAGTTGTCCCTTTGGTAAGCTCAATAGCCATCTGCAACTCCAAAAAGGATATGGACCTTGATTTTTGCAATGAGAAAAACATTGGAATCCAGCTTTTCGGGAATGATCCCAAGCTAATCAGATTGGCAATAAGGAAGATAGGGGACAGGTATGACGCTGATTGGTTTGACCTTAATTTCGGATGCCCTGCAGCGGCAATAACCGGCTCTGGATGCGGATCGGCGCTTATGGCCAATCCTGGAAAGATTGAGGAGATCATAAGGGAATGCAGGAAGGAGGACATTGTCCTTTCTGCAAAATCAAGGATCTTTGAAAGCAAAGAAAAGACCATTGGGCTATATAAGAGGATGGAAGATGCAGGCATTGACTTTGTCACTGTGCATGGAAGGACCCCTAAGCAGGGATACTCTGGAAAGGCCGATTGGGAAATGATAAAGGAGGTGAAGCAGAGCCTCGGGATTCCGGTTATTGGCAACGGCGACATTGGAACAGCGTCTGAAGGCATGGAAAAGGTGAAAAAAGGGCATTGCGACGCCTTCATGGTGGCAAGGGCCGCAATGGCAAACCCATACCTTTTCGAGAATAAGGAGCCAGATCCCGGAATAGAGGGAAAAAGGGCCATGTTCCTGGAATACCTTCAAATCTGCGGAAAAAAAGGCAAAAAAGACCTGAATGACATCAGGATGAAGGCGCTTAACTTCTTCCATGGGTTTGAGAAGAGCAGGCCCATGAGGGAAAGCCTGTCGTCAGCAAAAAGCATGGAAAGGATAATGGAAATAGCAGGGGTTGGATAACCCTTTATAAATGGTTAGGAACAAGGTAATGATAATAGTCTATTTTTAATAATAGGCAATATAGTGATAAGTAATGAGTTTCAGAAAGATGAATTTAGACGATAGGATAGTGAGTTCGCTTGATATTCTCGGTTATCAAAAACCAACAGATGTTCAAGCAAAGGTTATACCTCTGATTATAGAAGGTAAAGACATTATGGCAAGAAGCCAAACAGGCACTGGAAAGACAGCGGCCTTCGGCGTGGGCATTGCCCAGAGGCTGCTGACTGGAAAGACCAATTCAGTGCTGATACTTACTCCCACAAGGGAGCTTGCGGTGCAGGTCCAAAAGGAGATAAGGGGAATAACCAGGAATACCAGCATCAAGACTGTATGCGTCTATGGAGGAAAAAGCATAGAGAACCAGGCAAGGGAGATAGAAAAGGGAGTTGACATACTTGTCGCAACCCCTGGAAGACTCTTAGATCTCAAGGAAAGGCGCATTGTTGACCTGAAGTACGTTGACTTTGTCATACTTGACGAGGCTGACAGGATGCTGGACATGGGATTCATAGATGACATGGAAAAGATACTGCATTCAGTTTCCCAGGAAAGGATAACATGCCTGTTTTCGGCAACCTTGGACAACAAGATACATTCAATAGCAGAAAGATACATGCACATTCCAGAAGTCGTTGAGCTTGGGGATGTTGCAAAGGCAGTCAACATATCAGAGGAAAGCATATACCTTGAAAGGCACGAGAAGGTCGGGATGCTGAGGAAGATCCAGAGGGACGCGGCAAACCAGAAGATTTTGGTATTTTCTTCAACAAAGGCATCTGTGGATTACCTTTGGAAAAAGCTCATGAATGCCGGCATAAGGGCAGGAAGGATGCACGGGGACATGAGCCAGTCCCAGAGGGAAAACTCCCTTAGGGATTTCAAGGAGGGAAAGACAGTTGTCATGTGCGCGACAGACGTTGCCGCAAGGGGAATCCATGTCGAGGACATAGCCATAATAGTCAATTATGACATAGCAAGGGACAAGGAAACCCATATCCACAGGATAGGAAGGACCGGAAGGATGGGCAAGGAGGGGAAGGCAATAACCTTTGTCGAGAAGCCTTCCGCGAATCCGCCTCCTCCCAGATATTCAGGAGGGGGTAATAGGGGACAAGGACATCATGGCCAGGGCCATGCCAGGGAAGGCCAAAGGGACAGCAGGCGCCCCCAGCATTCCCAAGGCTCCCACCAGGGAGGCTACGGAAGGGAAAGGAAAAGGCCCGAGAAAAAGGAATTTGTCGACAAGGGGGACTCCTGGGACCTTCAGATGAAGGAAATGATGAGCCAAGGAAGCGAGGATGAATAATCCTCCCTTTGGCAAAGAAATTTATACCTTTTGAATGAAGAGCCTATCATGATGAAAAGGCTCAACAACATCTTCAAATACGCACTGCTTATAGTGTTCTGCATCCTGATAAGGTTTGTCCCAAGGATTCCGAATGTCGAGCCTGTCATGGCAAGCATTCTGCCGGTCTCAAAATCGCATGGGAGATATGCGGCCCTGATTTTCGGGATTTTTGTCATGATAATATTTGACCTGCTGACCTCTTTCGGCATCTGGACAATAATAACTGCAGCAACTTACGGCATTGTCGGCTTTGTTTCCGCATACTATTTCAAGGACAGGGAGGCGACTGGGATGAATTTCATCAAGTTCGCGATACCTGCGACTATAGCGTATGATTTTATTACGGCAACGTTCAGCATGCTGCCTTTCGGCATGAGCCTTGAGCAGATATGGCTGGGCCAGATTCCTTTTACCATAATGCATCTGCTGGGCAATGTTGCGCTTTGCTTCTTTGTCTCTCCTTTGCTTTACAGGTACATAACTGAAAACAAGTCAATTGAGCTGAGCTCCATTCTCCAAAGGAAGCCCTTGGGCGCAAAAACTGCATGATTCATGCCTTTGGCGAAAGCGCCTGGTTTGCCTCACTGATTAGGGTTTCCGCCTTGTTCAGGGGAATCCCCAGCTTAGACAGATGCTCAGTATTTTCCTTTGCCAGTTCAGGAACCAAAATTATTTCTGAATTATGCAACAGGGAAAACATCCTCTTGTCCAATGACGGCAGGATTGTTATCGGATAAAGTTTGTTTTCCTCAACCCTTATCTGGATGCTTTCTGTTCTTGGGAATCCCCATCCCAATAATCTTAATCCTGCGCAGTTTGAGTATTGTATTGAGTCCAATGAGAATTTCGTGTTGGTAACTAGCCAGCCTTCTGTTATGTCCTTATTTTGTTCGTGAACATCAAGGTACCTTGCCCAGGAATAAAGTGCGGTCTGCACTCTGCAGAAGATGCCCGAGGCATTGTGGAACTTGCACTCGATTATGCATTTCTTTGGCCCCTTTCCGTTCATTGCAGGCCTTTCAGCGATGATGTCTATCTCGTGGTTTACGCACTTGCCATTAATATTCTGCCTCAGCAAGGTTGAATATCCCCTTCCCTTCAGCAGCGCTCCCACAAATGTCTCAAATGGATATCCCTCAGGCCCCATCTTGAACAATGCTGCCTTGAGGTTGTACCTTGATGCCGCCCCTGGCTGGATCTTCCTCATTTCCCTGAAGGCCATTGTGTATATCTGGGAGGTTGACATGTTGTCTTTGATCTTTGACATTATGTATTCTGAAACCTCGTCAATCGCGGAAGAAGACGCGCCAGACCTTCCTAAGGATTTCTGGAGCTTGTTGATGTCAAACTGCTCAAGCGTCCCATCCCCCTTTTTCACCATGACCTGCTTCATGGTTAAAGGATAATTGAAAAGGAATAAAAATCATGTGTGCCAGAGCCATTCAGCCTGCCTTGACAATTTCAGCTTGCCAACCTCATCCCTTGGAACCCACTTGAAGCCCGAAAACTGTGGAGACAAGGAAACCCGGTTGCTCTTGGATGTCACCTTGAAAGCCACTGCTGGAATGAACTTCTTCCTTTTCCTTGAGCCGATGTTGTGCTTGGCCTCGAGGATTATCTCATGCACCTGCGCGTCTATCCCAGTCTGCAACAAGAATGTCTTTGTCAGCGCAGTCACTGGATTGTCCCCCTTCACCAGAAGCGCATGCGGAAGCTCGAAGTATTCTGTGCCAAGCTTGTTTTTCCTTGTAAGGAAGAGTATCCTGTTTCCGTCTTCAAGAATCCCGCACGCAAGCATCACGATTTCCAATTTCTGCACCTATGGAATAATATTTCACTTGCACTGTCCTGTGTCGATGTCGCACACTTGGTTACTCTGGCACATCACGATCTTATAGGTCACGCCGTTGACAGTCATGGTGCCTGAGCTGACCACATTGGGGTCATAATCCATGCACCTTGTGGGCATGTTGCTTGTGTCATCGGCTGATGACGCATTTGTGGTTGCATTCTGCTCCTGGCCTTTCAAGAAATTTATGAGGTCCTTGTCGTCGCTTTTATATGATTCCGCGTATGGCACGGCATCCAAACCTTGGCTGTCCATGGCGCTGACATTGGCGCCTTTGCTTACCATTAGCCGAGCGATGTCGGAAGGAGCGTATACCAATGCAGCCATCAGCGTGGTAAGCTCCCTTCCATCAAAAGCATAAGAATTAAATTTAACGTTCACGTCAGCGCCTTTGTTGATCAGGAGCCTGGCAATTTCATAATTTTTATTCTGCAATGCGAGTATCAGCGCACTGCTGCCGTCATTGTCCTTCGCATTCAAGTCTGCGCCATGCTCTATCGCAAGCTTGGCGGTTTCATTGTAGTTGATCCTTAATGCGGTTATAAGCGCGGTGCGGTTGTAACTGTCCTTGAAATTGACGTCCGCCCCATTTTCTATAAGCAAATTTGCCATGTCAGGATTCCCTCTGCTTTCTAATACTGTCGCCAACATAGTATCATTGAAAAATTTGACATTTACGTCCGCCCCATTCTTTATCATGCTTTCCGCGAGGGTGATGTTATCGTTCAAGACTGCGTTCAACAGTCCGTCGGTATAATTCACCTGCACAGCGGGCTTGCTCGCGTTCGTGAGGTTTGCCGTGTGGTTTGCCTGCTGGACAGTTGCATTCTGCACGACTTCGGTTTGGTTCTCTGTTGCTGAAGGAGCCGTCTGCCCGACGCACCCGAAAAATAGTACCAACAACGCTGCAATTGCCAATATTGATCTCATGATTATATTTCAATTATATTGTATATAAATTTATCATTTTGACGAAAAAACGGCATGCATTCCTTAATGTTGCCAATAGCCTTAATAAATCTTATAAGATAATATTCTATATGGGAAGTTGGATAAATATCTGCATATATAAAAGGAGTGAATGATATGGGAGAGCTTGAGAAGAAAATGGTTCGCCAGGGCAAGACTCAGAAGGAGTCGGATAAGGAGCAGGCAGTCCAACAGATATCTAAGCTGGTAAGTCAGCCTACTATATCAAAGATTATACCCAAACAGGCCCCTCAGCCACTTGGAAAGAAGCTGGCAAAGACGGCTTCAGATATAGATATCGCTGCCATAGACCAGAACATTGACATCCTAAAAACCTCTACTGACCAGCAGGAAATCAAGGAAGCGCTGGACTATCTCAATAATAACAGCCAATACGTATACACAAAACAGTGCCTTGTCGACGCGCTTCCCGATCTGATATCCAAATATTCAATAATGCACGATAATTCTGATGGAACAACTGCGCCAGCCTGGACCTCGGATGAAATTTCGCGCAATAACCTGTCCAGCTCATTGAACCTCCTAGGAATTTCCGTTTTGGGTTATCTGAACAAATGCCTGGAATTGGGCATGTATGCGCCGATATCTCCGAAAGGATTGGTCTATATAGTTGAAACATGCGCGCCGTTCGTGGATAGCTACACATATTCGCGCGATAATGAGATATACCAAGATTCGGTTCGTGCCCTCCACCAAATTCTGAATCCGAATCTCGTATCGGATAGTCCTGACAGTGATCCAAAAAATTTATCCTCAGTTAGCATCCTTCCACAAAACCTGCGCGATAGCCTATTTACGTATTTATCAAATAACATTGGAAATGGCATCGAGACAAGGGAACTTTTGGTAGACCTTTGCACTTATTTTGAAGGACAGAATAATGTGCCAACCCTGATCCAGAAATACAGTTCATTTATGGTTAGCGACTCGGAAAAGAACTTTTTTGACATGGAGTTGTTTGCAAAGATTTTGGCATATGGGCCGGACAATCTTTCCAGCGGAGATTATGGAAAGCTTATAGAGCATTTGGCGTTGAATCTTCCGCAGGGTACCGACGCCAATTCCATGGAATTGATCATGTCCGTCCAGGCCCCGATAACAGATATCATGGCATTAGGTAGGGATATAATCAACAGCGGGGATATGAAGAATGCCGTATCCAAAATCAAACAGGAATACGACACCATGGCAGATGGGAACCAAAAAACCGCACTGGGTGCAATCATATCTAACTGCGTCTTTATGAAACCGGAACTGGCGGCGGATCCATCGTTGAGTGCAATCGTCGGATTGGATTCCGCAACAATCACTGCCATGAATAGCCAATATCAGGGCCAGGGCACTACTGGGTATGACCTAGTATACGCTTTCGGAATCCATTTATCCAATTTTCTCAAGATATATGAGATAGCCCAGAAACACAAGGGAGAACCTATAGCAAAAACGCTGTTTGAGCAGAACAATATCACGCTATTCAGCAATTATCCGATGGATGTCATAGAGCATCTTTACTATGACAGGAACAAAACATCTGAAAAGCCGATAATGTTCATGGCATTTACAAAAAGGCCAGGCCTTTTGAATAATTTCGGCGATGTGTTTTATACCTTTGATTATACTAAATTTGACATCCGTGTAATCGAACCGGGAACCGATGACAATATGGTTTCCTTGATGCAGGGAACTTCGACAAGGCTCGGTAAAAAATTTAGGTATCTGATTGTGAATGGCCATGGAGACCCAAGCGGAATTATGTTAAAAACGGCGGCAGGGGGCAATAGCCCTACTGAATTAGACATGGAAGATGTCGAACTTTTGAAACAGATAAAACCCCTCTTTGTAGATAATCCTGATGTTGTCTTGTTTGCATGCTCTACAGCAAAAGGAAACAATGG
>JAPLWW010000074.1 GCA_026396375.1 Microcaldota archaeon
TGTATATCTGCTCCTTTTTCTATCAAGAATTTGCAGGTTTCCGATTGCCCTGTCCGAGCGGCATACATGAGGGCAGTTCTGCCATGCATGTTTTTGTGATTGATATCTGCGCCTGCCTTCAAAAGTCTTTGAATTTCCTCGTTGTTGCCTCTTCCAGCAGCATTTAATAATTTATTATCAAGCTGTGCCTGTTTCTCAGGGCCTAGTTGTACTCCTTCTGTTTTTGGCTTGTGAAATTTACGCATCTCTTTCTTTGCAGCTGAAAGCAGATTCTTTTGAGTTTCTCCTTTCATTATTTTGTGGACCATGCTCTTATTATAAGAATAGAGTTTTAAAAATGAGGCTCCTTCGGCAATGGCGTCACGAAAATGTTGTACTTCTCGCTTCCGCTTATCTCGCTCTTTATCCTCTCGGCTATGCTTCCCAACGGGTCAAGCCACGAGTGGACTCTTAACTTTATCTCGTCGAAATTCTCAAACGGCTTCTTGTCCCTTTCCTCAAGGATTGTCTTGATATTCTTCTTCCCTATCCCCGGTATAAGCTCAAGCTGGTGCACCCTTATGGATATCGGCCCGCAGTGGTTTATGAATTCCAGGTATTTCTTGCTGTCAAACACAATGACCTTCTTTATGACATCCACCATGTTGTCCATGGCCGTTGCAGTCAGCTGGTCATTGAAAATCCTTCCCCTTATCTTCTTTATTTTGTCCCTTTTCTCCAGCTCCTTCCCTACATAGACCCTGTCCCCTGTCGCCAGGTTGGTGTTCTCCTTGACAACAGCGTCCAGAAGCACGAAGAACTTCTCCCCTATAAGCTGGACTGTGGAGCTTCCTGAGCTCCTTTCCCCGTACGGGATGAAATCCAACACATATGCAAACTCTTCCATCTATTTCCCCTTCATTATCTCGATTATCTTCTCCATCTTCTTCTCGTCCGCGTTCTCCCCGCATGCCTGGAGTATCAGCTTCACCGTCTCAGGAACAAGCGGATTGACATCAACTATCTTGACCGCGGCCTTTTCATTGACTATCTTCTTCAGCTCCTCAAGCTTTTCCATCGATATCTTTTTCGGAAGCATCTCCTTTCCGTGCTTCACGCAGAGGTCATCCATGTAGCTCGGAGTTGTCCCCATCTCCTTCTCGACGTAGGCTGAAGCCTCCGCCGCAGTGATGTTTCTCGTTGACTTTATTTCCATAGTCACACCTTCTTTATGTGTATCGGGCTGGTTATTATCTTTTTCCTCAGCCCTCCGTCCATTATCTCGACGACATAGCATTTGCCCCTTGCCTCAAGTATTGTTCCAATCCTTCCCTTGTACCTCATATGGGGCATTGCGCTGCTGTATACAGGATGAACGTCTATTGAGACCTTGTCCCCTTCCTTCAATCCCTTTATCTGGTCGTTGATCGTTATCTTCTTCTTTTTGTTCAAATGCCGTGTATGCGAGCTAAGAGTGCCCCTGCTTCGTTTTGCCATCCTTTCCACCTTTTTAACTTCAAAGTTTTAACTTCAAAGTATTAGTTTATAAATATTACCTTTTTAAATAGCTCTGTGCATTCATTTATAAACGCACGGTGATTGAAACATGGAGCAGAAAGAAGTATATACTGTAACGAATCTAGTTGCTTCAACTGATTTGGGCCTCACTTTGGATCTTTACGAATTGACAACTCATTTCAAGAACATAGAGTATGAGCCTGAGCAGTTCCCTGGCGCGATACTTAAATTCAATGAGCCCAAGGCGACAATACTGATTTTCAAGAACGGGAAGATAGTCTGCGTGGGATGCAGGACAAGGGATCTCATAGACAAGGCAATAAGGAAAGTCTACAACCTCCTCAAGCCCTATGCAAGCGAGAAAAGGAAGAATTATGACCTTGAAAATCCTGTCTATGACCTTACCAACATAGTGGCTTCAGCAGATTTGAAGATGAACCTTGACCTTTTCAAGGTTGCAACAGAGCTTCCTGACATAGAGTATGAGCCTGAGCAGTTTCCAGGCGCGATAGTAAAGCTGAGGGACCTGCAGGTTTCCCTGCTGGTCTTCAAGAACGGAAAGATAATCATAGCCGGCGCAAAATCCCTGGAAAAGATAGAGAAGGCGATAAAACAGATCAGGAAAATGCTTCAGTCAACAGTAGTCTAGCTTAATTTTATTAAGTGATCCGGATGGCTGAACAGGAGCAGATAACGTCAGAGCAGCTTTACGAGTTCAAGAAAAGGCTGAGAAAGCTCAAGGAATGCAGGGGAGACGGAACCCAGCTTGTCACAGTCTATGTTTCCGCAGGCTATCCGATCAACGAGGTTTCCTCAAGAGTCCGTGAGGAAATAAACCAGGCTTCCAACATCAAGAGCAAGCAGACAAGGACCAACGTTACTGATGCGCTGGAAAGGATAGT
>JAPLWW010000079.1 GCA_026396375.1 Microcaldota archaeon
TTTTGACTGCAACGAAATCATTTCCGCTCTTTGCCCTGAACACGCTTGCCTCCTTGCCTGGGGAAATGAGGTAGTCCAATTTGTCGAAAGCCCCATCCTCAATGAGCTTGCCCAATGTCATTAGCGTTCGCTTATCGAATGCAATATCCTCTATTTTCCAAATCTCCCTTATCCTTCTGTCCCTTCCCATTCACTTCACTTCAGAGACTATCTTTTTTATCTGGCTCAGGATGTATTCCGAAGGCAGGCCTGAAAACACAAATGCGGCCGCCTTGGCATGCCCGCCTCCTGAGGCATTTTCAGGCCCGTATTCAGCCATCAGGGACTTCACTATCTCGTTTGCCTTGAGCCCCTTCTCAAATGCAGCATGACCCAACCGGAGGATCATTGACTTTTCGTTGTAGCCGATGACAACGGCATTCTCATTGTTCTCCATCTCCAAAGCCCTTGACGTTATCTTGCCCCTTCCTGGAAATTCGGATTTCTTTGCAACCTTGTCGATATCCAGGGTTATGAAGACCAAGCCATTTCCAAGGACCTCCTTTTTTGTGGATTTGGAGATTGCATCGCTGACATTCTCAATATGCTCGTTTGCCTTCAATAATATGCTGCTGTAGAGCGCGGAATCATTTACAAGGTCCTTGTAGAAGTCCAGCCTGTTTCCATAAGAAGAATAAGAGGCTACAAAGTCAAATACCAAGGCCCTTTCCTTGTCCTTTGGTGTTATCTCCATTATCTTGCTCTTGTCCCCAGCCAGGGAAATGCCCACGAATTTTGAAGTGTCATGGCCAAGGAGCTTTGCAACCTCAAAGCAAAGATATCCGCTGGTGTATTTGCTTGCGTCCTCCTCAGGGTCCTCAAGCCAGGGGTTGAGCATTATCCCCATCTCCCTTATCTTGGGATTGCATGGATGATGATCAATTGCAATGATGTTGATATCGGCTGATTTGAGCAAATCCAGGGCCTCGATGCTTTCCTCGTTTGTGCAGCAGTCAAGCAGGACCACCGCGGAATATGGGTCATATTTCAAGGCAGGGATGTCATTGAACGCATCCTTGTTGAAATAGATTGCTGAATTATGCTGGATCTTCAGGCCTCCTATTATTTGCGATATCGAAAGGGCAGAGGAAATGCCGTCAGCGTCGTTATGGAACCTTATTGTTGATTTTGGATTTACAATTGACATGAATTTCAGGGCCTTTGCCACATTTTCCATTGAAGCCCTGCAATCCTCTATGATCTTTGACTTTATTGAGGGATTCCAGTCATTCAGCTTTAGATTCAGCTTTCCGATGACATCCTTTATCTTAGGGTTTCCAAGGTTTTTCACTGAGGAGGCAATGATATGGTTGTCTGAGAATTCCCCTGAAATCTCAATAAAGTCGTATTTCCCAAGCTCTTCAGGAGTCTTTAGATAATAGTCCTTGCTTCCATCCGTAACCAGATAGTTCCCGGCATAGGAATCCTTGGACTTCACAACAGCATATATCTCCATTTCCATTATGCCTCAATCCTTGTGCCGTCCCTTGCCAGGATGATCTCCCCCTTGAAGTGCTTCCTTGCCTGCTGGAGAAGCATCGGCTCGTCCTCCCTGGAATAGCGCGGGCTGAAATGAGTCAGAATCAATTTCTTTGCCTTTGCCTTTTTCGCCAAAACTGCCGCGTCCTTGACTGTTGAATGCCTCCTCTTGTGGGCCTCCTGCTCAAGGGATTCGTCAAACGTGCATTCGTGGATAAGGATATCTGCGTCCTTCACTATCTTGGCAAGCCCCTCAAAAGGCATTGTGTCCCCTGAATAGACTATCTTCATTCCTTTTGTCCTTGTTGTGACCTCATTCAATTTGATCTTCTTTCCTTTTATCGTTATTTCCCCCTTGTCCCTTATTTCAGAGAAAAGCTTGCCTTTTATGCCTAGGGAATGGGCCTTTTTCTCGTTGAAATGGATGTTCTCCTTTTCCTGGAGCACAAACCCGTAGCTCTCTGGCTTATGGAGGTTCTTGAACGCTGAAATGGAGAAATCCCCCTTGTCCAAGACAAAACTCTCGCTGATCATGTGGAATTTTACAAATCCCCTCCTTCTCACCAATAGGCTTTCGAAGCCCCTTGGGGCATAGATGTTGAGTATTTCATTTACTCCGAAATCTGCCATCCTGAATGTCTCTATGAAGCCGAAAAGCCCCACAAAATGGTCCATGTCCATGTGGCTGATGAAGATGTCCCTGATGCTCCCGAAGCCCAGCCTATGCTTCATCAACTCCCTTTG
Source organism: Microcaldota archaeon (assembly GCA_026396375.1). Lineage (GTDB taxonomy): Archaea > Micrarchaeota > Micrarchaeia > Anstonellales > J096 > JAPLWW01. The sequence goes on from JAPLWW010000079.1 coordinate 2,263, forward strand.
GCATCCCTCTCCCATGTCAAAAAGGAAAGGAAAGCCCTTCCAGTTAATGTAAATGCAGGGCAGGCTCCTGTCTGGGCTGGGGGTGCCTGAAGACGTGCCCATGAACTGGAGGATTAGCTTTGCCATCAATGTATAATGGCAGTAGATATGCTTTTTAACCTTATCTTTCAAAATCAACCGTGGTATCATGGAGAGCATCATAAATTCAGTCATTAATGAGAAAAAGGCAATAAGCGAAAAGCCATCTTACATGGTTGCAAAGCTCAGCGACAGCATAAAGGATAAGGAGAAAAAGGAATTTGAGCTTGCCTCAAGGGTGAGGATAAGCGTGATAGGCGTTGGAGGCGCAGGATGCAATGCAGTAACCAGATTATTCAGCGAAGGCATAGAAAGCGCAAAGACATTTGCCATCAATACAGATTCAAGGCATTTGCACACTGTTGCAAAGGCCCATGAGAAGTTCCTGCTTGGAAAGAACTTCACAAGGGGCATGGGCGCAGGCGGAGACGCAAGCATGGGAAGGAAATGCGCAGAAGGGGACAGGGAAGAGCTGACCAGATTAATAGGGGACAACGAGATAGTTTTCATAGCAGCAGGAATGGGAGGCGGAACAGGCGCAGGGGCATCCCCGGTGATAGCTAGGATAGCAAAGGAGCACGGCGCCATGGTCATAGGAATAGTGACCTTCCCATTCAGGCTGGAAAGGATAAGGATAAAGAAGGCACAAGAAAGCATAAAGGAGCTTCTGCAGGAAGTCGATACTCTAATAATCATAGACAACAACAAATTGGCCGAGTTTGCGCCAAACCTGCCTTTGGATGCGGCATTCAAATTGGCTGACAGCATAATGGCAAGGGCAGTCAGGGGATTGACTGACAGCATCATGGTCCCGTCATTGATAAACATAGACTATGCGGACGTGAGAAGCGTGCTCAAAAACAAGGGAATAGCGATGATTTCTTTAGGAGAGGGAGTCGGGCCCTCAAGGGTTGACGAGGCAATAAGGAACACGCTAACCCATCCTTTGCTTGAAGTGGACTATGAGGACGCAAAAGGCGCGATTGTCCATATAGAGGGAAGCGAAGGGTTGACACTTGGAGAGGCCATTTCAATAGGCAACGAGATAACGAAAAGCTTTGACCCCAATTCAGAAGTGAAGCTGGGCGCAAGGGTCAACGAGGCCCTGAACGACAGGATAATAGTTACTGCGATAATCACAGGTGTAAAGTCCCCCTCAATACTGAAAAGCGGAAAGGAAGGGGAGAATGAAAACGCGCTTGTGCTCTAAGGGTTCAACGGTGAAAACACATGTTTGTATTTGACATTACGCTGATGCTAGCAATAATACTGTTTGCCAACATAGTGCCTGGGATAATAGCGGGCATCTCCATATTGAGGGGAGTGAAGCAGCTAGATCTTCTTGAAAAGATAATCATCGGAGGAGCGATGGGATTCCTTTTTCCGCAATTGATTCCGTTCCTATTGTCATTCATCGGAATCCAATATTCATATGCGATAACGCTTGCATCCGTTGCATTGGCGTATATCATTGCGATAGCGCTGTTCTTCCTTAACTACAAGGCTGATGACCTGCAGAAGATATTCTCAGGCATGGGAAAGATGGAGTTCTCAATTTCAAACCTGATGCCAATGCTGTTTTCAATAGCTTTGATAATTTTGCTTTTTTTCACGTTTTCAATAAGGTTCCAGACAATAAGCCCGGTTTACATGGAATTGGACCCATATTATTATTCATACGGAGCCATCTATATCATGGAGCAGGGATCTGTTCCCTTAAGAGACAGCTTGGCCTGGTGGCCTCTTAATTCATCAGGCCATAGGGCAATGCCTTCCCTAATCTATCTGGAGTCTGACTGGTATTCATTGTATACCCATGGCAACATGGCAAGCGTTGACTCCTATCTTTTGGCAGAGATCGCAAACTTCTACCCCCCTTTGGCATCGCTGTTCACGGTCTTCTTTGTATATCTGCTCTTTAGGATAGGATTCAACAAGGAGACCGGATTGGCAATAGCCGCCTTGATGTCCTTTATGCCCAGCTATCTTTACAAGACATTTTCCGGGGTTTTCGAGGCCCAGCCCATGTCTTTCCTGCTTTATGCCTCTGCGCTGGCGCTGATATACGCATTCCTGGTAACCAAAGAGAAGAGAATATTGATCCCATTTTCAATAATCCTGTTTTCTACGATGCTTGGGTCAACAGGGGCCAGCGTCGGATCAACATTGGTTGCAATAATCCTTTCTGCGCTGGTAGCGATGAATTTCATTAGGTACTGGATAAACGACGGAAAGGAGGAGAAGCCGAAGCAGGACAATGAAACTTATCTTTTTGTTTCAGGGGTCTTGGCAGGTGTTTTCACGGTGTTCTCCCTATTAATGGATTATTACGCCGATGAAGATATAAGCATTTCAACCATCAAAAGCGCGATCATTGTCTTTATACCGGTGATAATGGCTTTTGCAATAAGGCTGGTTTACGAGAAAAAGGACCTTTTTGAAACTTTGAGGAAGAATGAGTATGCGATTTACGGGGCTGTTTTTGTGGCATTTATCCTGATGATGGCATCCCCCCTTGGATCTGTTGTCATGGATTATGCAAGGTCCGGGTTTTCGGCAGGAAACTACAACACCGCCCTTGAAAGGACCATTGCAGAGCAGCAGCTTTCAGGCAACGACCTTGGCAGTGAATTAAGCGCGCTGGGGTCAACGATGAAAATTCCGCTAATAGAGAATATCCTTGCGTTCACCTCCCAATTGGTCAATTTCATATACACAACGATAATACAGATTGTCAATGCGATGCTTGGGCTGAACATGCCAGCAATAACAAAGGATCCGAGCATAGCGTCCCTGGCGATCCTGGGGTTCATGTTCTTGACATTGTTTGAGATAGGAAGGTTCATCAT
>JAPLWW010000026.1 GCA_026396375.1 Microcaldota archaeon
GGGTTGCGGATGTGGGAATCTCGGTTGACACTGCAGTTGACATTGCAAAGGAAACATCAAATGTGATCCTGCTGGAAAAGGACCTCAGCGTCCTGGCAGAAGGAGTGAAGCAGGGAAGGACTGTTTTCGGGAACATTGTAAAATACATAAAGATGGCGGCCAGCTCGACATTCGGCAACATGTTCAGCGTGGTTGGCGGAAGCATATTCCTGCCCTTCCTTCCGATGCTTCCAATACAGATAATAGTCAATAACCTGCTCTATGACGCTTCCCAGACCGCAATTCCAAGCGACAGCGTAGACAAAGAATGGATAAGGAAGCCAAGGAAATGGACCATGGACACCATCAAGAGGTTCATTTTCCTTATAGGGCCCATAAGCTCCATTTTTGACTTTGCAACGTTCTTTGCAATGATCTACATTTTCAACGCATGGAACCACCCTGGCCTTTTCCAGACAGGATGGTTCGTTGAATCGCTGTTCACCCAAACCCTGATAATCCATGTCATCAGGACAAACAAGATCCCTTTCATACAGAGCAACGCAAGCCTGCCCCTGGTTCTTGCAACCTCATTCGTGTGCATGATAGGGGCAATCCTCCCCTACACTGACATTGGGAAATCTTTGGGATTCGTTGAGCTGCCCTCTGCCTATTGGATATTCTTAACAGTAACCATCCTTGTGTATTTCATACTGACCCAGGCGGTGAAGACCTGGCTGATAAGGAAATACGGGGAGGAATGATAAAAAAGGATGCGCATGTTTTTAAATTCTTCTCCGCAATATATATTCCTAATTAGAAAAGTGATATGATGAAACAATGCCTCTGGTCAGTCCTAAGCGAGCATCATGGCGTGAAGGGATGCGTAAACAACAGGGAATGCACCGGCAGGTACAAGAAAATAGAAATCCCCAAATGCAAAAGCTTCCTGGAATACAAGGGGATAATGGAAAGCCACATCAGGGATTTGGAGGACCATGCTTGCGTATTCGTCACATGCTCAACGGACAAGGACGGAAAGCATACCCTTCCCGTAAGTTGCAGAAATAAGGGATGCAACGGCATAGACAAGCAATGCGACCATTTTGAGCACAATATCAAATCAAGGCACAGCAAACTGATTGGAAAAAAGGGATCTGAATGACAAGGGAATGCATCCATACCACAAGCTCAGGCGTCAAAAAAATCATTGATGGAAAAGAAGTGTTCATAAGCAGAAAGCCGGACTCATGCATAAGGAAAAGGTGCAGAGGAGTATTCAAGGATGATGCCATCATAGAATGCGAAACCTTCCGCGAAAGGAAAAAGAGAAATTGATTTGGGGCAGCCCGGATTTGAACCGGGATCTCAAGCTCCCAAAGCTCACAGGCTGACCAGGTTACCCCACTGCCCCAATGAATAAGAGACTAATAAACAAGCATTTTAAAATTGATCTTCGTTCTTTTTATATTCCTGCTCGTCCTCAAAATAGCCTTCCATGTCGCCATTCGCGAATTTCGCCTCGCTCCTCCTCTCGTATGCCTTGGCGTTGCCAGGATCAATCTTTATCGCGATTGTATAGTCCTGTATCGCGCCGTCATAGTCCATGAGTATCTCCCTCAGCAGCCCGCTGTGCATGAAGTATTTCGCAGTCGTTCCCTTGTCCAATAATATCGCGCGCTCGCATGATCTCAATGCCTCGCTCATGTCCCCAAGCTCGTACTCGCACAGGGAGGCATAGAAATGGGTTACAGGATCATTTTCCTTGCCCATCAATGATGCCATGAAGCTTTTGAGAGCCTCCTCATAGTTTCCGCAGCTGTATAGGGCATGGCCCTTGAGGTAAAACAGGTGCGCATCCTTCCCGAATTCGAGCGCGCTGTCAAAGTCCTCGGCTGCCTTCTCATAGTCCTTGAGCGCAAGGTATGAGCTTCCCCTGTTGAAATACAGCTCCATTGTCCTGTATCCCATGTTTATCGCCGTGGTGAAGTCCAGCACCGCGCCCTCATGGTCATTCGCCAGGGTTTTTGTGAAGCCCCTTTCATAATAAAAATGGAAATCATCTGATTTGAACCATATCGCTTTGGTGAAAAACCTTATTGAGCTCGCGTAGTCTTTTTTGTCCCTCAATTCCAAAGCCCTGTTGAACAGCATCAGCGCCTCGGTCCCTGTCCTTATCATGCAGATGTAGCTGTCTATCCCCTCAGCTGAAGCGTCCAGATTTCCCGCCTTGAGATGGTTCAGCGCAGCCCTGTAATGGTCGCTTTCGAACCTGGCCTTCGAGACCGCATCGGAGATCTCATACTCCTTCGGGAATATCCGCTCGGCCTTGCCCCTGGCAAAGGACAGCTCAAGGTATCTCTCCATGTCACTCATGTATCCGTCAATGTCCCCTTCCGCGAATTTGAGGTTTGCCCTTCCTTTATAGGCATTGGCGAAATCAGGATTAAGGTTTATTGCCATGTTCAGATTGTGCATCGAAAGCAGGATATTGTTGGTCTTGTAGTATAGGACGCTGAGGTTGAAGTATAGGTCTGGATTGCTGGGCTCAAGCCTTTCCGCCATCTTGAGGTCCCTTATCGCTCCCTTGAAATTCCCTTTCCCGCCCTTTGCGTTTCCCCTGTTGAAATGGATGGATGCGATTCCCGGATTTATGCGCATTCCTATCGTGAAATTCATTATCGCGCCGTCATAGTCCTTGATTTTATAGCATATGGCCCCCCTTATGTTATAGAAATCGCAGCTGTTCCTGCTTATGCCTATCGCAGTGTTTATGGATTTGAATGCCTCTTCTGCATTGCCTATCTCATTGAGCGCCAAAGCCATGTTTGCATGGGCATCCGCGAAATGCGGGGAAAGCCTCAATGAGGCCCTGAAGTCGCCAAGCGCCCCTCCGGCGTCGCCGTTGCTTTGCCTAAGTTCCCCCCTGAGGTTATGGGTTTTTGGATTTCCGGGATCCATTATGAGAGCCATTGTGCAGTATGCTATGGCAGTCTGCAGGTCATGCTCATCGCAGAAATATTCTGCCTTTGCCAGCAGTTTTTCTGAAAGCAGGAGCTTGCGGCCTTTCGGCATTGACTCCTCTTCCAGCTTGTAAAGGTAGGATTTTTCCTTCGGATGCTTTTTGCCGGCCAGGACCCTTCTTTTGATCTTTCTAAACTGCTCGTTCACACTTACACCTTAATACATAATTATTAACAAAATAGTTTTTAAACCGATTCCCTATTCCTCGTCTTCTGGATTCTCAAGGTCAAGGGCCCTGTCGAAATCATGCTGCGCCCCATGGATGTCCCCCATCCTCTTCTTCAGCTCCCCCCTATACATGTAATAGCGCGCATTTGAGGGCATGATCCCTATAGCCTTGTCGTAATGGGCCATGGCATCGCCGTGCTTGCCGAGCTCGTCAAGGCATATGGCTATGTTGGAATTTGCCAGGGAAAGTATGAACTTGTCCTCTTCGCTGGAATGCGCTATCGCCTTCTTATAATAGGATATCGCATCCTCGAATTTCAGCATGGAATAGAAGGTATACCCCAGATCGTTGTAGTAGATCGGATTTTCTGGGTCAAGGGCTATGGCGGTCCTGAAGTCCCTTATGGACTGCCTGAACCTCCCCTGGTTGAAGAAGCACGTCCCCCTCTCAAAAAAAAGCACGTCGTTGCACGCGTCCCTCCTTATGGCCTTGGTCAATTCAGTTATAGCCTCGTCATGCCTCTCCATTGCAATGAGCGCCTGCGCCTTCCCGTAATAGAGCTGGACATTCCTTGGCAGAATCCTCATCGCGGCCTCGGCATCCCTGAGCGAATCCGCATATTTCCCCAGGTTGTAGCTTGCCATGCTCCTGTTGCTGTAATACGACGGATCCTTTCCATTGAGGCTGATCGCCTTGCTGTACTCATTTACCGCCTCCTCATTGTTCTCCATGGAGAACAGTATCGTGCCTTTCAGGTTGTGGAGCTCGGCATCGTTTGGATCCAGGGCAATGGCATTGCATATGCATTCCAATGCCGCATCAAACATGCTTTTTCCAAGCAGGGAGATGGCGCTTTCCCTATATGCGCCCAACTCATTTGCCGCCTTGAGCTCAGTGTATCTCTGGTAATCGCCCAGCGCGCCATTTGAGTCTCCCAATGACAGAAGGACATTGTACCTTTCATGGTAAATGTTGTGGTTTTTGCCGTTGTATTTTATTGCGATGTTGAGGCTCTCAAGCGCTTCCTTATATCTTTTCAAGTGGTTTAGCGCAACCCCTTTTCCGTAGAAGGCATCCGGGAAATTCTTCTTTCCCGCCTTTTCGCATACGTGATTGAACGATTCCAAAGCCTCCTCCGCCCTTCCCATCCTGAGCAGTATCTGGCCCTTTGTGAAGAAATGGCTTAGGTTCTTATTGTCAAACTTTATTGCATTCTCAATGTCATTAAGGGCCTTCTCGAATTCGTTAAGCCTAAGGTAAAGCATTCCCCTTGCGGCATAGGCCTCTGAATATTTCGGGCTTGCCGAAATCGCCAATGAGAACTCGATCAATGCATCGGTGGATTTTCCAAGCCCGGTGTAGCAGGTCCCCATGCAAAGGCGCGCCTGCGCCGAATCCTCGATGCCTAAGATAGTTTCGAAATCCTGCCTTGCCTTTTCGTATTCGCCGTATTTCAGGTGCATCTTCCCCCTTGCGAAATAGGGGACTGTGCTGAACGGATTAATCAATATGGCCTTTGAAAACGCATCCAAGGCAACATTATAGTTGTTTGATTCCAATTCAATGTACCCTGTCTCCAGCAAATTCAGGATTCCCAGGTCTCCCCTTTTCGCGATGCTTTCCGAAACCTTGACAAGCCCCTCGTCAAGATTTCCCTTCGCAAGGTTCAGGAATCCCTCCCTCTTTTCCCTTGCGACTGACGCGCAGCTGGAAAGC
>JAPLWW010000042.1 GCA_026396375.1 Microcaldota archaeon
AACCAGCAACGTCACAATAAACACGGCATATCCGACCCTTACGATAGTCAGCCCGGCTGCCCAAACCTACAATACATCCGAAATCCTTGTCAACCTAAGCGCAGGCGGAATAGGGCTTGATGCCATATGGTTCTTCAACGGGACGGACAACGAGACATACTCGGGACCGGTCACCAGGACCTTTGACGAGGGCAGCAACATTCTTTATGCATGGGTCAATGACACCTTCGGCCGCGTCACTGCCAAGAATGTGACCTTCACGGTAGACACGACTGGCCCTGAAATCCAGTTTGCCGATCCGACAGACAACGACAGCGCAACCTTGGACAGGGATTACATCGAAATCAACGTGACGGCGACAGATTCAGGCTCAGGGCTCGACAGCATAACAGTCTACCTTTACAATTCGACAGGATTTTACGACAGCTCAACCAGTTCAAACCAAAACTTCTTCGTGAACTGGACAGGCCTGCCAAACGACACATATTCCTTCAACGCAACCGCCTATGATGATATGGGCAATTTCAACGATACCGAGACAAGGGAGGTAACTGTAGCTGCATCATAAGTCCTAAGGGAACAACAGGATCCTGCGCAGCATTCAGCACATCGCTATCCATTATTCTTTATTGATGAAAATAAGAAGATTACGCATTCTTGATTGCGTAGAATGTCCAAACCTTATGGGGATTATTCTCATCTGAATTCCTGGAGTTTTCTATGATTTTGAAAATATATGTGCCTTTCGAAAACTTTGACAAATGTTTCCATCCAAGATCGCCTGAATCGTCCCTCTTAAGAGTAGCTACCTTTTCCCCATTTTCGTTATAAACTGCCCCATCGCTGTTTTTCATATTATGGATTATAAAATTATTTCCTGAAATCACGCCTTTTGGCTCCAATTTCTGCTCTGATATTGGAGCTGCTGTTGCCGCAATCTGCTCTTTCACAACGCTTGGCTCGATCTGATTTGGAAGTAATGTGGAGACAGGATTTTTGGTAAAAATCAAAGCAGAAGGAGGTATCTTCTGGACTACTGGCTGAGGCACTTGCTTAGCCTGCTGAGCCTTTAGCTTGTCTTCCATTCTCCTCGTAAGATTGCTTTCGTTGCTCATATTCTTCTCATCCCTTTTCTACATATATCTATTATATGCAACCTATTATATACTTTATTGTTATTGTCAGCAGAAATCCTGGGTCAGCAGAATCCTGCCGTCTATTGCTATCGCCACTCCAACGCCCTCATTGGTGAAATTGGCTGTGAGGATGTTCGCCCTGTGCTCAGGACTGTTCATCCATCCTTTCACTACCGCTTCTGCAACCGCATCCGATGAATACCAGTCCCTCTTGATTTCTATGCCGTTCGCATAAAGCATGTTGCCGTATGCATAAGCCAGCCCGATGTTTTCCCCTATGCTGCCTAGGACTCGGCCCTTACTGTTATTCTTATAGCAATAATATCCTGCGTTGCTTGCCCTGTCAGCCGGGCCTTTCCCTTCCAGGTTGGTATGCTCAAGATAATTGCTGTCAACCATGTCCTGGCTGTGCGCCCTTGCCACTGCAGTGAGCTCATCGTCAAATTCCAATGCCTTCAACCCGTTCTTCTGCCTTTCAATATTGATCAACTTATGGATCTTCTGCTCTATCGCGTATGCCTCTGTCCCGGACACGTTGATGCAGACATCCCCTATCATCTTGAAGCTGGCATCAGACAGGCATGCGCAGTTTGAAGCCCTTTCAACCAGCGTCCCGTTGACGCACTGGAATGGCCTGTTTACTGAGCAGTCAGGGGAAAAGGTTCCGTCAGAGCACATCACCTTGGGTATGCAGAAGCTGGCATAGGGCCTCGAATTTCCGTCGCATCCGCATATGTCAGACCTGTTCTCGATGGTTCCGTTGTTGCAGTACAATGGCTTGTTTTTTATGTCGCAGGCGCCGGCTGGCCAATATGCGCTGCAGTTTCCCATTATTATAGTCTTGTTCTGCTGGGGCATAATATTCTCGATCATCGAAGGGATATCCCAGAACTTGAAGACAGAGTCCAATGCCCAGATTATTGAAGCGAAAACCAGGATTATGATCAACAGCTTGAATAACGCCAGCAAGGCGAAAAAAAGGTGGTAAGCGAAATCGTTCAGCGCGGCGTAAACCCACTTTATCGGCTTGGCTATTAAATTGGCGGATGACTTCAGGAAGTTCGAGGCAGAGTATTTGAGCGCAGCCAGCCTGTCCTTCTTTTTCCTCGCGCCACTCCTGCATGAAGACAGGGTCTTTCCTGCCTTCGCTTCCTGCTTCAGGGCTGCCCATATTCTTGGCTTTTATGTGCTGGCTGCAAAAATAATATCCGCAATATGGGCATTTCTGCAGAGGCTCCTTGTTATTGCAAAGATGATACGCGCAATCATTCTGCTTCTTAGTCATGTTTCTGCCATCCCTGCAGGATATTATGTAAAGCGCCCTTTTAAAGATTTACACATTTGGCATGGCCATGGCGGGCATTCCTTGCAACAGAGGAGCCTGAATAATTTAATTTATTTTTTATCTTTTATTTTTCTTCCGTTCCATAGCATGATGGTCGGAATCGCCAGAAAGGCAGCCGCGAATGGGCATACGCTGTCCTGGACCGCGTAGTCTCCGCTCTGCTTGGCTTCGGTGCGCATGCCGGCTGTGCTTGGACCTTGGATATCCATGACTAATTTTTTCTCGATATCCGACTCGACTTTCATTTCTTCCGAGATCATGCGGTCTTTGTACTCTATTGCAATAGTATAATTCCAGGGTTTCAAGCCACTGAAAACTGCCTTGCCGCTGGAATCTGTCAGTGCGCTTGAGTAAGATGAGCTGGAAGAGAGGTTCACTACTGCTCCGTTGATGGGCTTACCCAAATCGTCAACCACCAATGCGGTTATTTTATATGCGCTCATGCTCGCGACGTAGCTGGTGCCTTGATTCGCCAAATCCGCTTCCATCGTCTTCTCCTCATAGCCGTTCTTCAGCCTGAGTATAAAGTCTGCTGTAGCCGGGACCTGCTTGAATGTGACAATTCCCTTTTCGTCCGTTGTCCCTGATAAGGAGGGGGTGCTTCCGCTGGTCGCGGGCGTGCCAGTGACCTCAACGCCCTTTATTGGGTTGGAATCCTGGTCCTGGACATTAACCGTCAGGTCCTCTAACCCCTCTATTATTAATGACATATCATTGGTTCCGGAATGCAAAGACACAGGAACAGTGGCATTTAGGCCCCTATAATTGGCAACGACAGAAGACTCAAGCCCTGCAGTGCACTGGTATGTGCTGCTAACAGTATGGCCCGAAACGTCAGTGTCGCGCAAAGACCAGGAACGTGGCACATAATCATCCGGCTCATCATACCAGTTTTCGAAGTATTCCGTGCACTTGAAAACCACAGACGCACCCTCGATTGGGCGTGCCAAGGTGTCAGAAACCTGTATATTGACTGCATATGTCACAGCCGAAGCAATCTGCGATACAAACGCAAAAAGCGATAAAAATATCATATATTTATTCATATCCTCACCCAGTTTAACCATACCAAACAGATTATATAAACATATTTGCATTATTTTTGAACAAATTTACATAAATTTACCGAAAAGCTTATAAAAATGGAATATTTAATCCATATATGGCAAAAATCGATGATACGGATATGAGAATATTGGGCGTTCTTGAGCACAACTCCAAGCTGAGCTCGCAGAAAATTTCGAGGAAAACCGGGATACCGATTACGACTGTCCACAACAGGGTGAGGAAGCTGGAAAAGGAGGGAATAATCAAGGGATATACCCTGGTTCTGGACCACGAGAAGCTAGGAAGGCCGCTGCTTGCATATATCCTTGTCAATTATGACATGAACGCCGTTGGCTCCAAACTCACGAGGGATGAGCTTGCGAGGAAGCTGAGGCAGATCGGCGAAGCAGAGCGCATAAGCTACACCACAGGCAGGTACGACATAGTGATGGTCATAAGGTTCAGGACCATCAGGGATCTGGACAACCTGATAATGGCAAAGCTCAGGACCATTCCCGGCATAGGGAAAACCGAAACATTCATCGTGATGGAAGAGATCAAGTGATCCTTCAGGCAGGAGTGCCATAACAATTTCATTTTTAACCTCTTTTATTCACATATGTTTTCATGGGTTTGCTTTCCAGGAAACTTGGCGCAGTCGGCGGATTCAATGAGAGGAAAAGGGAGAAAATGCTGTTGCAGCAATGCCGCATGGCTTTCAATGCTCAGGAAAGCCTGAAAAAGGCGAAGGAGGCCGCGATTTCACAATTGGCGAAGGATTATCCTGCATTCATGGGCGCCCCTGAGGAAAGACAGCTGCTAAAAATCGCAATTCTCGATAAAAACAATGCCATAGATGGCCTAAGCGACAATGATATCCTGGGCATGCCGGACGAAGATTTGCTGTTCAAGGTCTGGCCTATGGCAAGCTACGACAGGCACATGGAAAGCACTGGCCATGACAGGGCTGTTGAAAGCCTCCTCAACCAGTTGGTTTCGATAAACAGGGTATTCAGTGCAAATATGCTCCAGCCGATATTGGGCAAGAACGTGCTTGAGGCCAGCGCAGGCACAGGAAAGGTGATAAGGCTGCTTTATGATGCGCTCTGCTCGGAAGAAAAACGGGATGTGCGCTTCACGCACAACGAAAAATCCGCAAAAATGAGGAATATAGCAAAGGAAACCCTTGCTGATATAATAACTCATTGTAGGTTCGCAAGTTCCGATCTCAGGAAAATAGGAAAGCGACTGCAGAAAAGCTCCTTTGATACAGTCCTGCTTTCACAGACACTTCATCTTATTGATGATAGTGATGAGCTGAAGCGCGAGAAAGGCCCAAACTACCAATTCGGCGGAGATCCTGACAGGATGCAACACGGCTGGGAGAAGCATAAGGTCATGCAGTCGCTCTTTGACCTTGTTAAGCCCGGAGGAACATTCATAATTATAGACGAGTGGCCGCCGCAGTTCAGCGGAACGCCGAGCTCGCCGCTTGATTCGGCAATAGATTCCCTTTTCATGAACATTTTCAGGCCTTTCTTGGGCAAGGAAAAGATATACTCAATGATGAACTCAGTTCCAGGGGCTCTCTTGGTTGCGGATCTGAGAAGCACGATAGATCATAGGCATAGCATGAGTATGCTGGTCTATCAAAAGGCAGAGGATCCTGGCGCTCCGGAACGGTATCTGCTCAATGTCCAAGCCAATGTCGAGGCAGGAATATATGCATTCCGCGCCTCCGAGCCCTTTGTGGCAAAGGCGATGAATGAAAGGTTCGGGGCAAAAATGCTTTTTCCGATGGGGGAAAACGAGCCCATACGCATGAATCCGGACAGCTTTAGGCTGCCTTCGGGCGAGCACGGCTGCATACTTGTCCACGATCTCCCTCACAGCATGAGCGAGGAAATGCGCAACAGGATATATGCGCGTGCCCTTAAGCACATAAGGCATGGCGGTTCCATAATAATAGCGGAGGATGGCTATCTGCCTAAGGGATATCCGCGTCCGCTTTTCGACAAAAACGAGTCTTACGGGCTTTATGAGATGCTGAAATTCGACTCCAAATCGCAGGTATGGGAAGGAGGGATACTTGCAATACCTGTTAAGGGAGAATTCGGATGCCTCTACATGAGGCAGTACTGGAAATATTAAATAAAAGATCGCTGAGGGAGAGATTTGAACTCTCGGACGCTTACGCGCAACAGGTTAGCAACCTGCCGCCCTACCGGACTAGGCGACCCCAGCTTAGAGTATTACTGTCCAAAATAGCTTTTTTAAAGCTGTTGCTCTTGAGCCTTCGGCTTCTCGAACTTCATTACCGAATCAACTGCGCTTTCCACGCTCCTTCCCAGATCTGTCAATTTGACTATCCTGAACTTTCCCTTTGGCTCCACAATTACAAGGTCAATTGCCTTCATGATGTCTATCTGCTTGGTAGTGTAAACATAGGTTGCCCCTGCCTCCAATGCCAATTTGGATAAGTAGATCCCTTCAGGCCGATTTTTCAGAACAAGGATCATCTGCGCGGGCTTCTTCTTGAGGAAAAGCATTCAATCACTTCTTCTTCTTTCCCCCTTCCTTCTCCTCTTCCCACATCTTCTTTATGACATCGGACAATTCCTTCTTCTTTTTCCTGTAGTCGTCCATCTGGGTCTCCGCAAGCTCTATCTTCTTTCCGACTTCCTCGGGACTCCTCAATTCAAGGATCTTGTATTCCTTCTCCAAAATGGCGATGTTCTTGTTGAGCCTTTCCATGTCCCCTTTCATTGCGTTGACAAGGTTCGAGGATTCCTTTATCCTCTGGAAAGAGCTTATCAGCTTCTCCGTCTTTTCCATAAGCTCCTTGTTCTTGCTTTCCTGAGCGTTCGCTGATATTGAGGAAACGATCTTGTCCAGATCTATCTGCAGCTTCTCAATGTCCTTTTTGGCAGACCCGTACTCCTCCTTTAGCCTTGTAATCTCAGAAGTGTAATTATTGACTGCGGCAACGACCCTGTCCCTGATCCTTTCGAAGGTCTTGTATGTCTCGACCTCCTCATCCGCTAAATTTATCAAATCCCCTACCTCCTTTGCCAATTTCTCCTTCTCCGTCTCTATCCTGTCATTGAGCTGGGAAATGTCCTCAATGACCTTGTCCACTTCCTTGAGCTTTGACAGGCTCTCCTGGATATCCTCCATCCCCTTCATCTGCGATTTCAGGGATTCCATCTCCTTCTTTATCTCGTCAAGGGACTTGATGTCCGTTATTTCCGGAATGGACTCTATCATGCTTGCCTTTATCGTGGAAATGGAGGTCTTTGTGTCCTCAAGCTCCTCCTTAAGCAGGTCCTTCTCCTTCCTTACCTTTCCAACCCTTGCCTCAATATCCTTGAAATCTCCGGGCTTCTCCATCTCCGAGGTTAGTGAATTTATCTTCTTTTCCAGCAATGCGACATGGTCCACAAAGAACTTTATGGTTTCGTTCGCATCGGATATGAGCTCGAAATTCCTCTCTATCTTCAGGATCATGCCTTCCAGCTTCTCCTGCCTTTGCTTGAAATTGACTGCGCTTTCTATGGCGCTTGAGATCTTCTTGCTCTGCATCTCCTCCCCAAGCACCTCATCCTTGACCTTTGCGATCTTCAGCTGCACTTCGGACATCTTTTCCAGCATCCTGTCAATGTTTTCTTTTGTTCCCCTTATCTTCTCGATGTTGACGCCGAGCATGTTCCTGCTCATTTCCTCCTTTATCTGCCTCATGTTCATCTCTATGACCATGAGATGGTCGCTTACCTGGTCAATCTTTGAGTTGACCGAGATTATCTTCTCGCTGAGGTCGACATACCTCTTGTCCTTGCCTTCCCCTATCCCGCTGTAAACGTCATAGTCCCTTTTCAGCGACTCGATGACTTTCTCATATTTTGAAAGAGTGTCTGATATCTGCTTGCTGTATTTCTCCAGCTCCACGTTTTCATTTTCAACCTGCTCCTTTATCCTTGAAAGCGAGGCTGCGAACTTTCCCTTATCCTCCTTGTATTCAACTGTCCTTCTTTCCCCCTCGTCCTTTGTAGGGGCATTCCATTTCAGGATCACTTTTGAGAGGGCGTAGTCTACCTTTATCATTCCCTGGTCCTCCAAAAGGGATGCCCACTCCTCCACCTTCTGGATGTTCTCATTGAGCTTTGCGGCGACATACTCAAGGTTTATCTCCCTGTTCTCCTTGATTATCTCTATCATCTTGTCAATTGGTGTGGAGATGAGTACATCCTCAAAGTTCAGCTTGGAGGGTTCAGCCATATTCTACTTCTATTTAAATAGTAATTTAAAAGGCTTTCGTTATTATTTTAATTCATGGCGAAATACAGGAGATTGCCTCTGAAGTCAATAGATGAATTCAAGTGGCACACAAAGATCATAAAGACCTTTGGAAAAAAGGCCTTGATATTATACACTGCATTTCCCAAGAACGGGGCAGATGTTGATGAATCAACATTGAACAATCTTTTGCAGGATGATCAGCAAAGGACGGAGATAATGAAGTTCATGGTGGACAACGGGCTCATTGAATTGGCGGAAGGCCCGTCAAAAGTCAAAAAAGAGGAGGAGAAAAAGGAAATAAAAAGGAAGGAAGAGCCCGAAGAGGAGATTAAGCCAAAGGAAGAGGAAATCCCTGAGGAAAAGCCAAAGGCCAGAAAGCCGGAAAGGAAGAAAGAGGAGGAGATAAGCATTTCCTACGAGCCTCCCAAGGAGGAAGAGGAAATCCAGCCTGAAGCGGCAGAAGAGGAAATCAAGCCAGAGGCCGAAGAGGAGGAAAAGCCTAAGGCAAGGAAGGCGCCTCCAAAGGAGGAAGAGATCGAGGAAGAGGCCCCTGAAGAGGAAATAAAGCCGGAGATAGAGGCGGAAGAGGCCCCTGAGGAAATCAAGCCAGAGGCCGAAGAGGAAATCCCCGAGGAAAAGCCGAAAACAAAAAAAGCGCCTCCGAAAGAGGAAGCTCCTGCAGAGGAGGAAAAGCCTGAGGAGGAAATAACTTCGGAGAATGAGGAGCAGCCCGAGGAAAAGGAGGAGAAGCCCAGCCTAACCCCTGCGGAAATGATAGTCCATGACAAGTATGATGATTTGGGAGTCGCGATTTTCAGATTGATTGACGGCAAAAGAAGCGTTGCCGAAGTGGCAAAGGAGTCCAACACTTCGCAGGAAAAAGTCATGGAGGTTTTGAAATACCTGGACGAGGTTGGATTGATCAGCCTTGGAGGGGGGGAGGAGGCGAAGGGAGCAGGGGCCCCGCAGGCGCCAGGAGAGGAAAAGTTCGCGCCGTTGTCTGAAGAGAGCGAGCTTTCGACAATGTCAATAGATGAGCAGAAGGAGGGGATCAAGGTTGCAAAGGTAAGGTCCTCAGGATTTGTCGACAAGATGAAGATGAACGTTTCAATAGTCTTCAAGTACGGAAAGAGCGGAAGGGAACTGTTGGAGTTCATAAGCGAAAAGAAGGAGGCCAATGTTGTCAATCTCGCGATAAAATTGAACATCCCGATAAGCGTAGTTGAGGACATTGTGAATTTCCTGAAGGCGCAGAATTATGTTGAACTGTCTTTAATGAGCAGGGAGGACATCAAGAAGTCATTCGGATATGACGCCTACATCATCTACAAGAGGTACGGGAAAAAAGGAGTCGTGTTTTACGAGGTAATCGACAAGGACATCCCGCTGAAGAGGATAGCCGAGCTCATTTCAGAGAAGGACGCGACAAAGATAATCGAGATATTCAAGCTTATCAGGGATGTCCTTGGGATAGACCTGCCAATAAACGACGATGCGATAAGAAGGGAGCTGGTATTCTAGAGTTTTATCCCTGTCTTGTCTATGCTGAACGGCATCATGTTTGTCTTGTGCATGGTCCCTTTCATTTTCAGCACTTCCATTACTCTTTTCCTTTCGCTTGTCTTGAAGATGTTGTAAAGGTGGATCCATCCTTCTGTGAATCTCTCGATCCCGAACTCTGTTTGAGGAAGCACATGGTAGGTCGTTGCATTGAGGTCATTGGTCAGTATCATGGTTGTCGTGTCCCATCCCCTTATGTTCTCTATCAGCTTCAAAAATCCCCTTTTCATCTCGTTCTCATTCGGGAACTTGACTGCGACCGGCATTATCGAGTCTATGACAACCCTTTCAACTCCGAATCTGTCCACAAGCTCCTTTACCGGGTTCCTTTGGTCAAGCAGCTGGTCAACCTCATGGAAGGGATAATCTATGATCACCAATTGGTTGGATGTCTCATACTGCCTGATGTCCCATCCTATGCTTGCCATGCTCCTGTAAAGGGAATTCTTGCTTTCCTCTATGGCAATGTAAAGCCCCGGCTCCCCGCTGGTCTTTATCCCGTTTATCAGGAACTGCAGCGCAAAAATGCTTTTTCCGCTTCCTGTGCTCCCGCTTACGGTTGTTATTGACCCCTTGGGCAATCCTCCGCTAAGCTGGTCATCCAGCTTTTCCCAACCAGTTCTAACCTTTTGAGTTGCTGCCATCATTCGTCACCTTTTAGGAGTTTTTCGGCTTTCTTCATCTTTTCATTGACATCCTTTATCAGAGCCTGCCTGTCCTCATGGCTCATCATGTTCTTGAATATGTAATTCTTGAGGTCATACATGTTGTTTGCAACGTTCATCAGGCTGTCTCTCAAGTCTGTTGCGCCCACCATCACCTTGTCCGGCCTCACTATTTCCAGCCCTATGGGGGTGTATTTCATCATTATCTGGGCAAGGGTATTCATGTCCTTTGCGACTATCCTTGTCTCAACATAAGTCGTGTAAACTTCATTGTCCCTTTCCGGAGGGGCTATTTCGCTCAGGGAAAATATCACTCCTCCTTCAGATTTCACCGCTGTCGCAAATGCGACTGCGGCCTGCTTGAGCTTCTCGGGGTCGCTTTCCTGGAAATGGGTGAAAACATCGGCAACGATTCCGCCCTTTTCGACGATTTCGTCAATCCTCTTCATAAGCTCTTTCTGTTCCATGATACTGCTTAGAATAAAGAAACTTTAAAAACCTGCTATTCATTCCTCTATTATAATGTCCTTGTTCTGGGATATCGAGCTTACCTTTTCAATCGGGATCTTCATTATCCTGTTCAGTTGCGTCTTGACTATAAGCACCTGCTCCTTCGGCTCCACTCCGACTGTGGATCCCACAAGGCTTCCATCCTCCATGATAACGTTGGCCCCGCTTTCTATTGAATTGACGATGACATCGGCCTTCACGCTGTCCAGGTACCTCACAATGACATAGGCGGCTATGATTATCATGCTGCTCATCTCTATGAAGCTTCCGAAGGATATGAAATCAGGCTCAATGTTAGTTATCCACTGGGTGCCTACCTTCACAATAATGAAGGATGCGGCCACGATGATGGCGTTGTTCACTGTGCCTATCTGGTTTATCATGCTGTTTCTTGTATATGAATCTATGAACTTGGCAAGGAATATCATAATGAACATCACAAAGAAGATGTTTGCCATTGCGCTGATCGCATATGCGATGGTTTCTATTCCCATCAGGCCTTTTTTGCCAGCGTCCAGGTATGCGTTGTATCCTGTTATGAGCGAAATGCCCAGCAGCGTGACTATGAAAAGGTAGAATATTGCATTTATGGACTTGTTTTTCTTTATCTCTATGGATTTCATTACCTTCTCAATTGAGGCATCAATGCCGAATCCCTTTATTAGCAAAAAGCTTCCAAGCAGCATGCCCATGTATTGCCAAGGTATCGAATATATGTACATGAGGGATGCGATCAGCATGAGGATCGCCGGGCCTCCCAGGAGTATCTTTGCATAAGTTGGATCCTTTAGCTTCTCTATTATCACGAAATAGGTCTTTTCAAGCTCCCTTGCCTGCTTGATGTAGAGATTATAGACTCCGTCTATCTTCAGCCTTGACTGTATCACGGGGATGACGCTGTCGTCGCTTGCCCCGTCGCTTATCATGAAGCATGATGTTGCGGGAAAATCGTTCATTACCCTGTCCAATTGCTTTGATATCTTAGAGGTTGCGGCTATCCCTAGCCTTGTGTCCCCGGTAAGCGTTATTATCTCAACATCCTCATTTTCCTTCTTGAAATTGTCGTATATGCCGATTGCCTTGAAGATTACGTTGGCGTCAGGGTCTTCCGGATCCTCTATTGCCAGCCTTATTGCGGCATTGAGGTTCTCCTCCCTCCCTATGACTGGCCCAACAACGCCTGCTTTTTTGCCAAGGTCGTCATCTATATCCACTGCGAGGATTAATCTCTTCACAATCCCCTTTTAACCTAAAATGTTTATAAATACTTCTATGAACTATTGGGAAATACAAGGTGAAAAAATGGAAATCAACATTATAAAAAGCAGCAAGACAGAGATAGAATTCGAGATACTCGACAAAAACCCGACTTTGCCTGAGATGATAGTCCATTATCTCAACCAGAGGGACGATGTTGATTTTGCGGCATACAACTGGGAGCATCCCATGATCTCCTTTCCGAAGATCGTGCTGAGGACATCTGCCGACGAAAAGGCGTCAACAGCGCTTTATGAAACCATTGAAAAGATAAGGAAAGACCTTGGTTCGTTGAAGGATTCCATAAAGAAAGTTGAATAAAATGGAAATGAAGGGCATAAAGAAGTCCATGGGCAGTGCCTATTTCCAGATTTTAATAATCCTTTTCCTGCTTTTCCTTTACATCCTGACAAAGCTTCCATTGTTCGGATTGGCCGCGGCCCTGTTCCTCATAGCCATGGTCATACTTGAATTCTATGAGGGAATAATGAAGAACGGATGGAAAAGCGAGCTTGTCGAGACAGGAAAGACAATTGCGATTGCAATAGTCCTTTGGATAGCATTGACATTTGTCCTTTCAACTTCCTCCCCAATAAGCGCGGTTGTCTCATGCTCCATGGTCCCTGACCTCAGCAGGGGGGACATGATAATAGTGAAGGGGGAAAATTCATACGCCTCAAATGCCATCAATGCCACTGAGGCGGATGCCCTTGCCCTTTTTTCCAATCCGACCGTTTATTTCGGCAACAGGTCAATGAAAGTGGACGGTTCCATCTACAACTACTGCTATTCCTCAGGTGACAGGGAGATATGCAGCATGTTCTTCAAGAATCCCGAGCTCTTTGTCGAGAAAAGGGGCAGCTTCACATTCACCTATTCCCAATGCATAAGGGAGGATGCGGCAACCAGCAGCATAGTGGATACCGAGCCCTGCATAACGGATGTTTCATACAATAGTAAGAGCATAGATGTCCAGCATGACAGGACCAGCAATGTGATAATATACAATCCCAATCCATCCGACCTTTTCGGCAAATATGGGGATATCGTGCATAGGAACGTGATCCAGGTGAAAACTGAGAGCAACACGTATTATCTTACGAAGGGGGACAACAACAACGTTTTCGACATCCAGTTCTATTCAGAGCAGTACAGCATGGGGAACACCCCTTTCCTGAAGGACCAGATAAAGGGAAAGGTGATTTCAAAAATACCTTATCTGGGCTACTACAAGCTGTTCATTTCATTCTATCTGAATGAGGACAAGATCTGCGGGACAAAGCTGATAAAATAAATATCTATCTCAGCGATGCCTTGGCTGGGTTATTGCCTTGATGCTTTTCAGCATATCTCCGAATTCATTTTCAAGGCTGTGCCTTTTTGCTATTTCCCTGGCCTCATTTTTCATCCCATGCCTCAGATATCTTTGCATGAGCATTATCGCAGGATTCTTCTCGCCGTCTACTATTCCAAAGTCCTCTGCTATCAGTATGGCATCTCCGTAATACCTTAGGTTCATGCATTTGGCGTATGCCTTGGCTGCGGCATAATTCTGGTCGTCATCATCCAATCCGTATCTCTTTACTGCGGCCTTTATCCTCTCATAGTCGTGGTACACTATCATGCGGACCAGCGCCTTTATGGCGGCTTTTTTCATATCTTGGCTTGACAATGAAAGGTTCTTGGCCATCTTCTCCGCATTCTCAAAACTGCCCTCCGACATGGCGTTTGAGATGTGATTTATGCTTTCCTCAATGCTTTCCTGCCTTTTTTTCGCATTCTGCATTGCCCTTTTGACGTCTTCCTTCCTTTTCCTGAATTTTTCGATTATCCCTTTGACGGAATCCCCTAGGATTTGCTTAAATTCTCTCATGCATATCAAACAGCTTTTTCATCCTCTATTTGCAACAATTTAAAAATCACGCCATTATCTGAATTTCCTTGGCCTTGATGCTCTCTTTGAGCCTGCAAGACTCTTCATTTTTGCTGGCGATCCAAAATAATCCCCTATCCTATCAGCTTCAGGAAAAGATCCTGAAGTCGCTTTTTCCTGCCATGCTTTGCTGGCGGCTATCGAAACATTTTCATAGCTCATGCGGTTTTTCCTGATATATCTTCGGGCTTCGCTGAAATCGCATGACTCTATCAATATGTACAATTCGGTAATTTCTGCTTTTTCTATAAGATCCTTTGCCTTTATGATGTATCCCTTTGATCCATTCACTGCTGCCTTTGATTTTGTGATCATCTTGTTCATAAAACCACTTTATTCTCCTCTATTTGCAACAATTTAAAAATTAAGCTTCTATCTCGAATTTCCTTGGCCCTGATGTCATTCCTTTGGGTCTGCAAGCCTCTTGATTTTTGCTGGCGATCCAAAATGATCCCCTATCCTATCAGCTTCAGAAAAATACCCTGAAATCATGCTTTCCTGCCATGCTTTGCTGGCTGCTATCGAAACATTTTCCTGGTTCATGCGGTTTTCCCTGATATAGTTCTGGGCTTTGCTGAAATTGCAGGACACTATCAATAGATACAATCCGGCAATCTGCGCGTTTTTTCCGCATCTTTCTACGATATCCTTTGCCTTTACAAGGTATTCTTTGGATATCTTTACAGCTGCGCTTGGTTTTCTGATAATCCTGTGCATAAAACCACTTTATTCTTCTTTATCCGCAACAATTTAAAAATCAAGCCACTATCCCGAATTTCCTTGACAGCCAATTGGCGTCTGAATTAAGCCCTAGTGACCTGAACCTGCCTATCTCCTTTGCTATGTGCCTTGCAAGCTCGCTCTCTGCCCGGTATTTCCTGGCAAGCCTTTTCAGCCCCCTGTATTCTATGCTCCTTATTCTCCTGCTTATCTCAAGGCCTGCGCTTGCTGACATTCCGCAGATGAAGCTGTATCTCCCGTTGAGTTCGGCCGATCTCAGGAATTTTCCCTGCCCTATCAGGTTTTCATTGACTGCGGAAACTGCCTTCAGGAAATCCCTATCTTCCAACATCAGGCCAGCCGTCTTCTTCGCTTTTCCGTATTTCCTGTCAAGCATGAGCCTTTCCACAAGCCTCATTGCGCATTTCCTTTTCGCTTCCTTTCGCCCCAGTTCTTCCGCAATATCCACCGCCGTCTTCAGCCTTCCTATCTCGCCCATCTTCCTTATTCTTTCCATCCCCTTCCTTTTCTGCACGGTCCTGCTTCTCGAGGTAAGTTCAACGCAATCCATATGATCATCCAAATTCAAATTCCCCTGCC
>JAPLWW010000019.1 GCA_026396375.1 Microcaldota archaeon
CCAAAAGAATGAGAACGACTCGGTATTCTTCAGCAAGTTCTACCTTTTTACCAGGGAATTCAAAAAATGGAGAAACATAGTCTATCTTGATTCGGACATCCTGGTCAGGGGATCGCTTGAGGACCTGGCAAAGGCGAAGGGATTCGCATCGACTCGGGATAACACGATATTCCTGCTGGAGCAATTCATACTATCTGATCATGAAAAGAAGGCTTGCGATGAATTGCGGAAGGGATACCGCATGGAAAAGGACGCTTTTTGCTCAGGCATGTTTGCATTCAGCACGGATATCATAAAGGAA
Source organism: Microcaldota archaeon (assembly GCA_026396375.1). Classification (GTDB taxonomy): domain Archaea; phylum Micrarchaeota; class Micrarchaeia; order Anstonellales; family J096; genus JAPLWW01. The sequence goes on from JAPLWW010000019.1 coordinate 302, forward strand.
AAAACGTTCGATGAATTGAAGGGACTGGCGGAAAGATATGGGTCGGTGGCAAAGTACAGGGAACAGAGCATAATTAATCTTTATTTCTGCGGGAAATGGCATAGGCTGCCGGATGTCTTCGGGATTCTTGTCACTTACATTGGAAAGGACCTGATGATGAAGGATAATGTGGACGGGATAATCCTGCATTTTGCAGGGCCGAAAAAGCCGTGGGACAGGGACAGCAGGTATTACCAGGAATGGAAATCCAGCCTCGACAGGGCAGATGGGATAGACATCTCCAGGCCCCAAAAGCCTGCAAGAATCTGGACATGGGAGGAGATGCTGGAGCAGGAAAGGCTGTTGAAATCAAGGCCAAGGCAGATCCTCAAGAATGCTTTCTTTCGTATGAAGATGAAGGCGCTTGAATGCCTGAACGGGAGATCTGGATGAAAGGGCATGGGAAAAGGAACCTTTTGGTCACTTTGACAGGGAAAAATCATGTTGATTATGCTAAGCAGCTTTTCTCCAGCGTCTACTGGAATGCGGGATGGAAGGGAAACTACATGCTGCTGGCCTATGATGTGCCGGAGAGGGAGCTTGGATGGTTCAGGAAGAAAGGAATTCTTGTAAAGAAATGCAGACCAAAAATCGAAAAGAGCATTATGGACATTGGGAAAAAGAATTATCCCATATGCTTATGCAAATTCTATCTGTTCACAAAGGAGTTCAGGAAATGGAAAAACATAGTCTATCTTGACACCGACATCATAGTTAGGGGCTCGCTGGAGGATCTTACGAAAGTGAGGGGATTTGCCTCAACACTGGACGCATGGAGCAGCCTGCTTTTCTACCAGTTTGATTTCAGCGGGGAAAATCGGAATGAATACCTGAAAATGAGGAAAAGATACTCTTTTGGGGAAAGGGCATTTTGCTCAGGGGTTTTTGCATTCAGCACGGATATCATAAATGACAGAATGTTTGGAGACCTCAAAGAATTGATCAATAGATATATCCCAATATCAACCGGCACTGACCAGGCGACACTGAACCTGTATTTCAACAAGAAATGGAAGACGCTTCCTGATGCATTTGGCGTTCAGGTCAACTCTGAGGACATCTACATTATGGGCAGGATAATAAACTTCAACAGGAATGTTGACGGCATAGTCCTGCATTTTGCGGGATCAAAAAAGCCATGGGAAAGGGACAGCGTATATTACAGGGAATGGAAAGGCAACCTTGACAAAGCGGATGAGATGGATCCCAGGAGGGTTCCGGCTCCTGCAAGGGCATGGACAATGGAGGAGATAGAAAGGCATGGCCTTGAGCTGAAGCTGAGGCCAAGGCACATGATAAGAAAGCTGATCCTGCATCTGAAGTTCAGCCTTATTGAGCTGTATTATGGAATGGGAAAATAAGACGGGCCTGTGGTCATGCCAGCCTCTGCTTCTTGCGGGAGGGAACCATGCTGAGCCCTTTTTCATCCTCGAATTTATCAATCATCTGATCAACATTTAGTTCCCTGTATTTGGAAGCGCTGGATTTATCACGGAGATTGATAAGGAAATTATTGAGGTCCTCCTTGTCCATCTTCATCAATCTCTTAACAACGGAACCATCGATGCGGTCTGCGTTTTCAGGATTATCCAGGACCATTTCCACTATGACTGTTGTCGCATAGATAAGCTTTTCCCTTGTTTCCTTGTCAACAGTCTTTGCTTTCTTGAGGTATGACGCTACCGTATTGGTGACGCCCCAAAAGAAACCTCCTACGTTGGCTGTGATCTCATCGGAATTAGATGCATTTCTCATTATGCCCCTTTCGCTTTGAATGGTAAATGTTCCTATGACGGAAGCTAGCTGCATAAACGCATATGCATCATTGATTGAGCCGTTTTTCAGGCCTTTTGCATAGATTTTTGCGATTGGATAATCCGCACTTACCGAGGTTTTAGCAAAGTTTTCAATAAGGCCGCCAAGATTTTCAATGATGACGTCTGCGCCTGCCCTGGTCAATGCGCTAAAAATAGGCACATAGATTACTGCATTTGTCAAATCATCAATATTTGAATTGTTCCCCATTATTGCCGAATATGTGGCCATTTGGGCAGCGGATCCCGCAGAATAAGTTCCTGCTCCGGTAGCACTGCTTATCCCCTGGCCAGTAGCTTTGATTGATCTTCCGGTAATTGCTACAGCTTCGTTTAAAAATTTTAAACATATGGGAAGATCCCTCTTTTTGCCCAACACGGCAGAAAGCGCCTCATTTGTATATGTTAAGAATATGAGCCTTTCATTGTCAGTCCAGGCAGGATTTTCCTTTGTTTCGTAACTGCTGGAAGGATTTAGAGTTGATCTGAGAGCGCGATAGATTTCATTGCCCCACGGTTCACTCATCCTGGTCATAAGCTTCTCCACCAGCTCATTTGAACTTTCCCCTTCCTCTTTTTTTCTTGATACCAGCGCCGATACGCTTGTTATGAAATCCTTGGCAAGGGGAGGATCCAATCTTGCAAGATTAAACGCCATGTAATCGAACATATAGCGCGCCCTTTCATTTTCTTTGCTTCCAAGCGCAGAAATCGCAGCATTATACGTTTTTTCCAAGCTGGATCCCTTGATGTGCTTAGAGTATAATTCGGCTTCCATGGCTTCGCAGGAGTATACGCCGCCATAATTTTGTTTGTTCTGCGTTAGATCCTTCAAGTCGGCTTTCAGCGTGTTCATGATATCGTTATAGCTCGCTGTTTTTTTAGTAAGTTCTTCAACAACCTTCTTTGATGGCTGTTTTGCTACCTTTTTTTCTACCACTTGTGTATCTCCCATAACCCTATTATGGCTGATTGAATTTAAAAAAATATGCTATTTCCGGCTTCCTAGACGGGCTTTTTACATATCCTTCCTCTATCCCAGTATCCCCATCCCGGGATAGAGCGGGAACTTCCTGCAAAGCTCGATTACTTCCTTCCTTGTTGCCAGAACCTTCTGGTTTGACTTGATGTCATCCTTGAACTTCTTGAGGAAGGCGTTCCTTTGTTCCTTGTCCTCTGGAAGCTCGTTGCCGCACACTTCCTTAGCGATGCCGGCGATCCATTTGCCTATCAGCTTCATCTCTTCCTCCTTCATGCCCCTTGTTGTTATTGCCGGAGTACCCAGCCTCAATCCGCTTGGATAAAAAGGGGAGGAAGGGTCATTTGGGATGGTGTTCTTGTTTGCAGTCAGGTTGGCCTCATCCATGGCATCCTGGAGCAATACCCCCTTGCCTTTGCCGAAAGGAGTAAGGTCAACTAGGACCATGTGGTTGTCAGTCCCGTTGGTTACTATCTTTATGCCGTTGTCCATTAGGCTCTGGCCAAGGGCCTTTGCGTTCTTCACTATCTGCTGGGCGTAAACCTTGAATTCAGGCCTGAGCGATTCGCCTAGGGCAACTGCGATTGCCGCAGTTGTGTGGTCATGGGGGCCTCCCTGCAAACCTGGGAAGATCGCCCTGTCAATTTTCTGGGGCAATTCAGAATCCTTTTCAATGCCCTTCCTGGTCACCATTATCATGCCTCCCCTTGGGCCTCTCAATGTCTTGTGGGTTGTTGTTGTGATTATATGGGCATAGGGAGACGGGCTTTTGTGAACGCCAGCTATTACAAGCCCTGAGATATGCGCGATATCAGCGGCCAAATAAGCCCCAACCTCGTCAGCGATCTTCCCAAGCTCCTCAAAAGGGAATTCCCTGACATAGGCTGTTGCCCCAACCCAGATGAGCTTTGGCTTGTTCTCAATTGCAAGTTTCCTTATTTCCTCAATGTCCAGATAGCCATCAGGTTTCACATGGTAGGAAACGCTCTTGAACAGCTGCCCTGTCATTGAGGTTTTCCAGCCATGAGTCAAATGACCACCATCAGGGAGGTTCTGGCCCATGATGACATCCCCGTATTTGCAGACTGCGCAATAGACCGCGAAATTGGCAGGGCTTCCTGAATAGGGCTGGACATTTGCATGCTCCACGTTGAATGCCTTCTTTGCCCTTGCAATGGCTAGGCTTTCAATGGTGTCGATGTTCCTGTTCCCTCCGTAGTACCTTTTGCCGGCATAGCCTTCGGAATACTTGTTTGTCAGTATGCTTCCCATGGCCTGCAAAACTGCCTTGCTCACGTAATTCTCAGAAGGGATAAGCTCAAGCCCCTCCTTCTGCCTTTTGATCTCGCTTTTTATTGCTGTGGAAATCTCTGAATCTGATTTTTCAATATCGTCCATCATGGCCATAGATAACACCCGCTTACTGGGAATTGGCCCAAGTTGTTTAAATAATTATCCCACAAGCCTGCTGAGCTTTTTAAGTTTTCCCAATTCAACAACCTCGTCGTCTGCTATGGCATAGATCTCCGAGCTGCCCATGTCGCATTTTGACAGGATGGGGCTCAGCCACTCTCCTTCATTGAGGATGTTTGCACCCCTTGACAGGGGATTGAAGGCAGGAAGAACAAGCACGTTCTCCTTTTTGCAGTGGACGAAAACCGAGGCCTCGAATTTCGCCCCAACCTCGTCCCTCATCTTTATCATCGGATGCTCGTTGCCTATTATTGTAAGGATGTTTTTTTCCGGCTTGAGGTCAAGGTTGCCGTGGGTTATCCTATATTTTTTTATCTTGAAAAGCTCCTTGACCTCAGCCCCTTTCAGCATGTTCTGGATATAGAAGTCATGGTTACCCTTTATGGCTACAACCTCGGCAAGCTTCTGGATATCCTCAGCGTAATTTGCCAGCTCATCCCATTCTTGCCTTGTCCTTTTGCCAAAGGAATATTTCAGGTCCCCGTTAAGGACTATTCTCTCAAGCTTATGTTTCACTATCAGCTCGCGGGTTTTCCTTGTCATCTCCACTGTCTGCAGCCTTGTGGATATCATGCTTGTCTCCTCCATTCCTATATGGAGGTCCGCGATAACTCCAGTTTTGATATCTTTTAGGACTACTGCCAAGTAAGGCGTAAGGATGACGTTTTTGGAGATTGCAAAATCCTTCATTGATATCATTAAGCTAGACTAATATAAAAAGATTATTTCCTTGGGACTTCCCTAACCAATACCTTGGAATCGTCAAGCAAAGAAACCTGCCCGAT
>JAPLWW010000035.1:0-1403 GCA_026396375.1 Microcaldota archaeon
AGGGGCCTCACCCCAAAATTGAAGGCGGATATAGACGAGCTCATCAAACTGCTGAAAAAGGACCAGACCGGCTTGGCAGGGATACTTGCCTCAGGAAGGCTCGCAGGCATGAGCATGGATGAGCTTAGGAAGTTTTCTAAGCTTGCAGGTACAAGAAGCACCGACCAGATTTACGGCGAAGTAAGGGATTTTGTGAAAAATAAAAAAGATCTGGATAACATTTCAAAGTCCGCCCTGCTTGCAAAGATGAAGGTTTTCCTTGAGGGAAACGCAAAGGCGGCCTATGGAAAGGCGAACGTAAGGGAAATGAGGGGTTTGCACGGCGCAGTAGTCAAAGGAGCGATAGGGGACCTTTCAAAGGGAAACATGATGGGCGTTTTGCTTGCGCCGATGAAATATGCTGCAGGCGCAACAGGAAAGGCGGGAAAAGCCGTAGATGACAAGTTCCTAAGCAAGGTTGCGGCTAAAGATTCGACTGTTTTCAGGAAATTCAACGAGCCCCTGCACATGTTCCTTGCAAGGCTCAATGCCGGAGGCTATGTCTTCAGGCCGATCTTCAACCTCTATTTCCTGGCCCTCCCGAACTTCGGAAAATGGAAAGACAAGGCAAGGAAGTCAGAATGGGCAAGGAATGCCATTGGCCTTACCGAGATAAACAGGGAAGACGGATTCGGAAGGATTTCAATTGAAACGATGAGAAGGAATGTCCCAAGAATGATAGAGGCCATAGACAGGGAAAACACGACATTCCTGGTTTCGGGGATCCTTGACAAGGTTCTGAATGATAAAAAAGCCTTTGCAAAGCTCGGGATCAAGGACAGGGAGTTGCTGGCAACGCTGAATGCATTGAAAGGTTCGGATTTGATGAATGTGATGAGCCTTGAGCAGAGGGTAAATGTCCTGGCAATGGTAATGAACAAGCTTAAGGTGGTTGACAAAGACAGAGGGAAACTTCTTGAAAAGCTGGCAGATTTGATCAACAAGGAGCACGAAAAGGGCGACGGCGGACTCAATTTTGGAAAATACTCAAAATACTCTAACAAATATCTCTCAATAGCAGAAGAAGTCTTTAAGGACAACGGAGGAAGAAAAAGCGCAGAATACCGCTATCTCAACGAAAGGGTTTCAAAGATCGCGCTAAGGGAAGGCGAGATGAAGAACAGGGGAACCATAGTGCAGAACATTGTCTGCTGGAAGCTCAACAGCATTGACCTTGATAAAGCCGCCAAAGACTATAACATGGAAAGGACTGCATTCAAGAAGGACATCGCATCATTAAACGGATCCGCAAGGTACATGATAGGGGAGACTTTCTACAGCCTTGCGAAGGTGAGCAAGAACAATGCGTCATTGGCAAACGCATTTGGGATGGTCTACCTTGAGCAGATCTACAACAACTACGG
>JAPLWW010000035.1:1408-28598 GCA_026396375.1 Microcaldota archaeon
TACGGGTTCCTGCCGAACGACAAGAATAAGATAAGGGCAATTTTGAAAGGGGCCGATGACATTGCGATAAGATACCTGCCTCCGAAGTCCCAGGTAAAGGACCTTGCCAAGCTCAGCGACGCGACATTGGACAAGATGGCAAGCAACCTCTCAAAGGCAATGGGCCTTGCCAATGAGATTGCAGAGAGGATGATCAACAAGAAAGAATTCAGCAAGCTTAATCCGGAGCTCAGGAAGCTTGCGGAAAAGGATGGAAACTACCTGATCTTCTTCAACGGAAGGGCGCTTAAGCAGGAGATAGAGAAGAATGACGCGATAGGCGCGGAAGACAAGAAAAAGCTCCTTAACAGCCTGATTTTCGGGGAAGAATTCAAGAATCTCTTTTCAGATGACGTGAAAACTTACCTTTTCGGCCAGCAGCAGAGGCAGAACCCCAGCACCTATCTTGAGGGGAAGCACTGGGCATATGTCTCCGAAAGGGACAAGGATCCGTATGCCATCGTAACCCACTACGTGCCAGGCTCAAAGGAATTTGAGGACAAGGGAGAGGCCGAGCAGGTAGGCAAGATGGTGAGCTTCTGGAACGTGATGTTCAGGAGGCAGAAAGGTGTCTTCAAGAAAGGGGGGGAGTCAAAGGCCTCGATGGAAAAGGATTTCTTCTCAACGCTTGTTGCGGAAGGGGCCGGAAACGACGACAGGAACTTCATAAAGTTCTCGAACAGGACGACAACGATACAGGGGATCAACATCCTTGAATTCGCCAAAAGGCAGATCCACACCGTTGATTTCGTCATTGACAGGCTGAAGGATAAGGGAGGCTTTGAAGGCGTGATAAAGGAGATGAGGGATGCAAAGAACAATGAAAAATTCGCTTCAGGCTTTGAGAGCATAGGGGCAGACCCGAAGGATGTCAAAAAGCTTCTTGACAAGAAGAGCCTCAATGGCAGCGAGAAGGACAGGCTCAAGTCCTATGCATTGAACTACTATCTTTTCGTGTCTGAAAACAGCGACGACAACAGGCTTGTGAAATTCGGGGAAGTCAAGAAGGACAAGGACTTCATATACATGACAGGGGAACAGGGCGACTACAACCCCCTTAGAACCCATCTTGACAGGATGAACTCCTATGTCAGGGACATAGTGACAAATAAGGGAAGCGATAGGAATCTTGAAACGCAGATTGTGAAAAACAGCGTGCAGAGCGATCTCCATTTCGTCAAGACCGCGGTTCCAAAGGCTGCAACGGAAAAGGCAGTCAACATGAAGATAAGCTACATCGGGGAGCACGGCCACATCTACAGGTCGATAACAGACCTTGCGGAATCATACAAGAACATAAAGGACCGCGAAATCAGGCTTGCATTGAACAATATAGAAACATCCTCGAATCCCAAATATGCGCTGGCCGAACTCAACAAGATAAAGGCTTCTGGAAACGCGTCAAAGGAGGAAATCGCAATCGCGGCCTTCAGGTACGGGCAGAAGACAGGGAATTACGAGGAGCTGTTCAATGCTGACAACGTAAGGTTCGGGTCGTTTGCGGAGGTTGAGGCCCAGAGGAAGGAAAGGCTCAGGAGCACTGAAGGCCTGGCTGCGTGGGAAATCCCGTTCGCGAAGCTGATGCATGCAAAGGAGAGGACCATAGATTCCTTCGTAAACATGCACGAGAATGTGGTGTACAGGAATGCCCTGAGGATCGGAAACCAGGATCTATTCGGGATGGAGAACCAGGAAAACAGGATCATGAAGGAATCATTTGCAGTGTTGGACGAATACAAGGCGCTTAACTCGATGAAGGCGAGGATGGAGCATGGAGATTACAATTTCGACCTTGTGAAAAGGTTCAGCAACACAAAGGAAGCCGAGGCCTATGTCGCCGGAAGGATGACTGAGCTGAGGAACAGCTATGACGCATTCGAGTGGTTCATGACCAGGGATGTCCATCCCATATACGGAGGATCATATCCCCACCTGAGGGAGGGGCTTGTCTCGGCTTCATTCAACGCAGGGCTTTCAACGTTGAAGCCAGCGTGGGTGGACCAGATGCTTGAGTCCTACGGGGCCCAAAACTATGACAATTACCCCATACTCGGCCATTTCATGAAGAAATCGGCAAGGTATTTGATAAACTTCAACCTAAAACTGCAGGAGCCGTTTGTGCTCATGATGAGGGCGGAGGACAAGATGTCAAGGGGAATACCCAACCCATACGAGCTGAAGTATGAGTACAACAACGACATAGAGAGGAACATGGAGGAGCTTGGGGCCGACAGGTCATTCTACGGCAGGAGATTTGTCGAGCAGGGCTCAATAAAGGGCCCCGGAGACCAGCTAATGACCTCGGAAAGCATGGGCGTCCCGTACACAGTGAGCAGCTTTGTGAGCAACCTCAGGAGATTTGTCGAGCAGGGCTCAATAAAGGGCCCCGGAGACCAGCTAATGACCTCGGAAAGCATGGGCGTCCCGTACACAGTGAGCAGCTTTGTGAGCAACCTTGCCAAAGTGCCATTGCTTCCTATCTCCACATTAGTTTCGCTTGCTGAAACAAGGAAGTCTTACAAAAGCTATAGCGGAGCGGGCCAGGGCATCGTCGAGCCGGTTATAGGCTTTGCCGACAAGCTAAGGAGTTACATAAACTCAGTGGCCCCGATGGAGGGAAGCGCAGTAGCCGACAGCGAGGAGAAATGGATCGCAAAAAGGCCGCCTTCGCACTTTAGCTGGCACTCAGGGGAATTCGGAACCCCAGGTGACCTTCCCGGAAGGGAGCATTTTTTCTGGGGCTCCGGCAAAAGGCAGATAGAGCCTGGGCAGATGTGGAAGCTATACAGCCTGCATGGCCTTGACACGGAAGAGAACACAAGAAGCCTCCAGGACCTTGAGGGCCTTGACTACGCGTCCCTCAGCATAAGGAAAAGGGCAAGCAACATTGTGGATGACTATTTCAAGAGGGAGCAGGAGGCAACATGGTTCGCCCCTTCAAGGCATCCGATAGGCATAATGTCAAACCCCCTGTTCCTCTATAACTGGGTTTCAAGCACGACAGGCAAGTGGCTTGGCGATAAGGTTGTGGAGCCGATACAGGAAAAGGGATGGAAGGAGGGAAGCAAGAAGATAGGGATCGATGCTGCAAAGTTTGTTGCCGGAGCGCCGTTTGTGGCCACTACCTCATTGGTTTCAAACTCCCTGAACCTTGTCGCTGTTGGGGCAGGGGGAACCAATTACTTGGTACAATGCCCGGCATGCGGAGCGATTGTGAAGAGGGATGCCCCGAACTGCCCGATGTGCCACCGCAAATATGAGATAAAGCCCTAGGTGTTTATGAAATGAGAAAAACCGTTTTTTTGATTGTGCTTGCATTGGTCCTCAGCTTCGGCTGCATAGGAAACATGATAGGCCAAAGCACAGGGCAGTACCTTAACCAGAGCATGACTGTTACGGATATCCAGGACAACTCTACTGAGGTTAATGCAAACACCAAGAACGGCTCATGCTATCTATTCATATGCCAGAACCAGACAAAGACAACGCTTGGCGGATGGCTGAAAAAGTATTTTTACTACAGCTGGAGATACTGGGAGTTCTTTGACCCTTCCCTGATAGGGGGGAGCTGCTGGCTCCAGAATGTTACCCTTGAAAACAGGGAAGAGATATTTGCAAACTGGAGCGAAGGAATCTATAATCCAAGGGAAGTCGGGATAGGCCAGGGTTTGACCTTCGCGGATTTCAACACAGCTAATCTTTACTGCAACAACTCCCTGAGATACTCATTGAAACTGGTAAGGACGATGGGAAGCCCAAGCTACCTTTTTTCCCCCAAGGCCTATGCAGGGGCTGCATGCTTCTTGGACAAGAGCGTGATCCCGATATACATCCTTTACAACAACGGAACAGTTCCAGACCTGGGCAATGACAACAGCGGATTGTTTGCAAGTAAGATGAACGGGACAGGCCCTGTCATGATCGCAAGCGAGCTTAACCCCTCTTCGGAAGATTCAAACATCGAGAAGATAGAAAGCCAGATTGTTCTTATGAAGGCAAACTGCCCGAACTGCCTTATCGGAGCGTCAATACCTCTCAACGACACCTTGCTTCTCAACAAATCAAAAGAGGACGGCATCCTTGACAAGATAGACTTTGTGGGGTTTGGCATCGACAGCAACTACATGGACGGGACATGCGGTGACGCCCTGAGCCTGCTTTCCCAGGCAGAGGCAACGAGCTTTTTTGTCGAGAAGCAGTTCGACAAGCCGACCTTCTGGTATTATGTCAACCTGAACAGGACGCAGTGCAGATGGACCGACTATGAGGAAAGGAAGCTCTACTCAACGATGTTCCAGGACATCAAGCCAATGTCCCTCAGGGGTTTGATGGGCATGGCTCCAGTCTCTTTCTATGATTCGGCATTCATCTATCCCGATTCCAACAATTCTTTCCTTGTCTCAACCTCAAGCGGGGACCAGCTTAGGCAGGACTCATTCTCATCGTGGTTCTCATTCTGCAGGCAGTATTACGGGAACCAGAACTACCAGATAATGACCCTGGACTCATCTGACCTTGACACTGCATGCTCGCAAAACCTTGTAGGGGGGATTCCCTCAAAGCAGATCCAGTATTTTGGGAATGCAGGGGATTTCGTTCCTTTGGAGAGCATCAATATAGATGACAAGGAAAAACAGATGTACCAATGCAAGACATGCTTCATTGCCCTTGACCCGAAGAAGACCCCGGATTTCATCAAGAATCTGGACAAAAACACTTTCAACGGGGACAACTGCAGTGTCAATTCCGAGGACATGGAGTTCTATGCAGACCTTTACGACATTGATTCAAATTTATTAAGGGCATTTGCCGCGAGGGAATCAGGCTTCAATCCTTGCGCGATCTCCAACATCAGCGCAGACATCGCTGTTCATCGTTGCACAGGAATAAGGCTGACAAAGGAGCCTTTGGAGCAGGCATTGGAACAGGCAGGATGCGACTACAATTCAGTCAAGGCAGTCTCCTATGACGAGAGCTTCTGCGCATTGGGGATGATGCAGACAACCGACCTGCCGGGATACATGTACAATGATGCGGCCTATGGCAACCTTGATATGCCTCCCGAGGTCAAGGCGTGCGGAGGCTCCAGTTTCAATCCGTTCAACTCAACGCACAGCATCTGCGCGGCGTCATATAAAATAGTTATGCCAAACTCATATCTGGCAAATGCATATTATGCGGTTTCAACCCATAAGGATATTTTTGTGGTTCCGGGAGTAGGCTCCAGTGATGAGAACAACTCAAACCTGCAGGATGCATTGGTTGTAACTTTCACTGCGGCAGGATACCATGGCGATTCCATAACCTCCTTTGTCAGCGATTATGCCGATTATGCAAAAAACTTCAACTCTAATGGAGGGGAGATATCCTGCGGAGGCATGACCCAGATAGGCAGGGAACTTTGCTGCACCACAAACAAAAAAGGAGACCTTGTATATAACAATGACCCTTACGTGGTTTGCAAGACCGAGCTTGATGCAGTGACATTCTACAACAAGGTAAAGTCAAAGTATCCTGTTGTAATGAATTATAGCCTTAATGTGCTTGGAAGCTATGTTTCCGCTGTTGATGTTTGCGGCGGATGCACAAAGGACGAGTGGTTCAAGAACACATGCGCCAAGATAAGTTTATATACAAAAAACCTGCCTGACGCATGCAAATAACGGTTATTGTTTTTTCATCCAATTATAGACGGTTCTTTCGGTTACCCTATATTTCGATACAGAAGACTTGTCCTTCCTGAATTCCCTTATTATCTCCTTCCTTTCCTGCCCGGTATATTTATTCTTCCTCCCTCTTCTCTTTTTTTCCATCTCAACAGCTATCCCTGTCTTTTCCAATGCCTCGATCTGCCTTTTTGAGACCTGCCTTGCCAATCCTTTTCCGACAGTTATTTTCTTGAGATTTGGAAACGCGTTGAGGATAAGGAAAAATATCTTCTTTGACGGCTTTGCAAGAAGCGAGACATTCTCTATGCTGTTTCCTTTGCTTGAGATGATGATATTGCCTATCTCACTTCTTTTCCCCTTGATCTCCAAGGTATTTGCTGAACTCATTTCCCTTACCACTCCCTATTGCAATTTTCACTTCAGCTTCCGCGCTCTCGACCTGCTTGGCATCCATCCCTGTCATCTTTGAGGCGATCTCCTTCTTTCCGTAGATTGAGATAAGCCCTGCAGCCAAAGTCCTTGATTCCATGACATTCTCAAACTGGAGCTTCCTCCTTATTATGGAATAGGCATCTATCTCAGTTATGTTCCTTATGTTGGCGAAGATGGCAAGCTGCTCCTCGCTCGGGTTTGCGGCCAATGTAGGAAACATCGCCAGCTTTTCCCTTTCCGACTTGCTGTTCAATAAATAGTATTTGATTATAGGGGTAAACAGCATCGCAACCGCATTTTTCATTATCCATTTGTTCATGATATCCTTTGTCCTGAATATCTCCTCGCTTTATTATCGGAAACCTCTTTTTGTAGGTTCCTGTCTTCCTTATCTTCGCGTTCTCGGAAATATCCAATCTTTCGGCCGCCTTTCCCCTTAACCTATAGACAATCCCAAGCTCCTCGATTTCCGCAAAATGCCTTTTCTCCCAATGGCCCGTATTTGAAAATAAGGAGTCAAGCTCGCGGTATGCCCTGACTGCCCCGCTTCCATTCTCTATAAGCATTCCAATATAGTCCCCGTTGGTTGGAAGGTACTGCTTGAGGTCGGAATATCCTGTCCTGTCCAATGATTTCCTTATTGCCTCGGAAGCTATCATGGCCTGCGCCCTCACAAGGCTGTATTTCTTGGATATGGCCATTTTCATGAAGTACTCGATGTGCTTCTTGACATCCTCGGCCTCCTTCTTGTCTATCTCCCCCGGCATCCTGCCAAGGTGCGCAAAGGGATTCACAAAGCCCCTTTTGATCATCTCATCCTTCATTTCCTTTAGCTCCTCAACAGTGGGGCTTTCGTCCATCCTGTGGGTTACATGCTCGATCAGGGCATATGACGGCATCTGCGATAAATCTGGCTTTTCGTTATTCTCCATGTCATCCCCTATATGAATCAAAAGCCTTTTAACCCGCTTGGGAGGTGCTTGCCAAGTGCGTATGCGGACAGATTTTTATTCCCTTTGCCGCATAATAGGAAGTCATGGCAGAGCGAAGGACTTTCAGGGAAAAGGCAAGGGACGCTGCAAGGAAATCCTCCATATTGCTGGAAAAACTTAATCCAGAGCGCGCCGTTTCCCGCATCAGGCTTAACTTGAAGCTTGCCAGACTGATAAATTCAAAGTACGACAACGATCCGCAACCTCTGGATTGGGAACGCCTGAAAGAGTTGATTGTCTCAGGAGCCGATGTCAATACAAGGGCGGGATTCGGCAAGACCCCGCTGATGTTTGCCGCATATTCCGGGCGCACTGACATATGCGTATTTCTGCTTGCGAATGGTGCAGATATTGATATAAAAGATGGCACAGGCAGGACAGCGCAACAGCAACTCTTCGGGCTGGTCCCGCTTAGCAAGCATGAACAGGAATGGAAAGAAATCACGGAACTCTTCAATTGCTCAAAGCCCCTATCAAACCTTTTGGGCAAAGAGGAGTTCAAGGCATTCCTTCCCAATTTCGCTGAATGCGCGGGCCTAAACTAAACACAATTCACGGAAGCACTTCGTTGTGGTATACCTTTCAATGTCGCTCATCGTCACTCCTATGAACCTTGAGTTCGGGATGCTGAACTCCTTTCCAAGGTAAGCCAGGTTCATGGATCCTGTCTTAAGGGTCCAATAGATGTACCATCCCCAGGCGTCGCAGTCTGTGAACACGTAAATCGGCAGTCCCCTGTCCGCCAGCTTCCTTATCATCCTCCTTGTTCCCCTGGAGCTTTGCCCTTTCGGGGTTATCAGGATTGCCTTTTCCTTCTGCCAGAAGCGGTCCTCATTGAGCCTTTGCCAAAGCGCGTCCTTTTCAACAACAAGGACATAATTTGCATTGAGGCTTTCTATCTCCATGCCGTTGTCAACATCGCTTGGGATCATCCATCCGCTCCTTCCCTGCTTTGTGCCGTCTATTGTTACTTCCTCTCCTCCGAACTTGTCAACCAGCTTTATGTTTCCGGCTAACACTCCCTTCCTGTCAGTTGTCAAATGGAAATCCTCCCTTTTTGCCCCAAGCGCAACCTCCAAATCCTCGACAAGGACGTTTGACTCGCTCTGCTCCTCAAAAAGGCTTTCGTCAAGGTCATCCCCCAAACTAAACTTCAATTGGTAATAAAGTCCTCTTATGGAGGTGTGAAGGTCCTCTCTGATGAATTGCTTGAGCTTGTTTGCAACCGAGATTGTCTGCATGAATGTCCTTGCCTGCCCGAGGTTCATGAATTTCCTGGTTTCGGTCTTATCCCCAAGCTTCAAGTACCCGTCAGTGTCGAAAAGTATGTTGCTTTTTCCCCTGAGCGGGGTCTCAAAAGTCGGCGTTGATCCTCCGTCAACTTCAGTAACCATGCCTTTGCCAAGGCCCTTGAGCCTGTCAAGAGCCTGCTGGTCCTCGCTCCTCCTGCCAGCGCTTTCACTCTTCTTTTTCTCCGCCATTTTCCTCGCCCTCGCCTGCCCCGGATGATTCCGGCTTTGCCTCCTCCTCCCCGACCATGTTGGTCATGTACTTGGTCTCTATTATCTTTGTCAGTTTTTTCTGTATGTCATCCTTGCTCCCTGTTTCCGCAAGGTTGGCAAGGTCTTCGCTCAGCCTGCTAATGTATCTTAATAATGCAGTCTTCTTCTTTTCCATGTCCCCAACTTTTCTTTTCCTTCCAAGGCTTATCTTGATTCCCCTGGCTGCCTCCATTATCGCGTTCTTTATCTCCTGCTGGACCTCTTCAATATCAGAGATTGCCTGCTTGCCTGCCCCGACATAGGGGATATGGACGCTTGAGATGTTCACAAAAATTACCGCAGGGTCAGTTTCCATGTCTATGTTGTATCTCTTCCACTCTATCTCCTTTATCGCATTCGCAATCGCGCATCCTGAGGCATCAAACATCAAAGGGGTCCTGTTCGCATACCTGTATATCTCTCCTTTCTGCTCGTTTATCTTTCCCCCGAACCCTATCCCAACCTCAACTGCAAATGGTATTCCGCCTGAATATATCTTGATGTCCCTTTCAACGACATTTATGAATTCCGGATCCAAAATATTCTTCATGCTTTTCTCTATCTGATCCTTGCCTATGGGAATGACAGAATCCAAGGGAGGCGCTATCCATTTCAATTTTTGGATCGCCTTCACCAGTTTCTCGGAATCCTCCCAGCTGAGCTCCTTTGGGCTTTTTGAAAAGTCGACATCTATTATCTCCTTAAGCTCTGAAATCTTCTGCGGCGAGAACCTTGAGAAGCTGTCAACAAGGAAGCCTGAGAGCTTCGGCTCCTTTGAGCTGTGGGCCATTGCCTGCAGGTCATAGACGCTTATCCCCAATGGATGGGGCTTGACCTCCTTTGGCTTTTTAGGGGCTATCTCTATGGATCTTGAGAACTTGTAATATTCGTTTCCTGGAGCTACCAGCTCTATCTGGGCATGGGGATTCGCGATTGCCGTCTTTTTCAAATATTCCAGAACCCCGTACGAGCTTTTGTCAAACTTCACGTCCCCAAACTCTGCTTCAACAGTCAATCCATGATATGAGGCTTCCTGCTCGCCTATTATGACCATGTCAGGTTCATTGGTCTTCAGGTTTACCTTTATGTCGCAGCTCAGCATCTTGCCGTTGTGGGCTGAAAGGACGTGAAACGGCTGTCCAGTCGTTATCTGGGCATACATGGTGCATCCTGTTGCTCCTATTCCCTGCTGGCCCCTTTGCTGCATGTACCTGTGGAACTTTGTTCCTGCAAGCATCTTTCCCAAAGCCTTTCCAATTATGTTTTTCGGCATCCCGGGCCCGTTGTCAGAGACGACAATCCTGTACTTTTCCTCCCCAATCTCGATTATCTCCACTTTAATATTAGGCAGGATGCCGTGCTCGTCGCATGCGTCCAATGAGTTTGTGACATACTCGTGTATTATGGTTGTTAGGCTCCTTGTCTTGCCTGAAAATCCGAGCATGTGCTTGTTTTTCTTGAAGAATTCTGCTACCGAATGCTCCTTGAAATCCTTGTGGGTGTCTCTCTGGGTTCCAATATCCGAATTGGCAGGAATGCTTGGTTGGTTGGGGTCCATGCTCTAAGGTTAAGCCCATAGACATTTTAAAGCTTCTTGAAGTTTTCATACGCTAATTTCTCACATATTTATAAATACTACCACACTAAATAATATCCTATGGAACTAACAATACCCAAGAATTACAGGCCTATGCACGACGTAAGGACTACAGAGAAGGCGATAAAGCAAATAAAGAGATTCTTTGAAGCTGACCTGTCAAATAGGCTGAACCTTGAAAGGGTTTCAGCTCCGCTTTTTGTTACTTCAGGGACAGGGATAAATGATAACTTAAATGGCGTTGAGATGCCAGTCTCATTTTCAATAAGGGATTTGACTGACATCTGCAACAAGGCGGAGATAGTGCAATCATTAGCAAAATGGAAAAGGATGATGCTTGCAAAGTACGGTTTCTACATAGGGGAGGGGCTTTACACAGACATGAACGCCCTGAGGCCTGATGAGCCTGTTCTGGACAACCTCCATTCCATCTATGTGGACCAATGGGACTGGGAAAGGGTCATTTCCCCAGACCAGAGGAACATTGCGTTCCTGGAGTTCATAGTGATGAAGATATACGGCTCGATAAGGTCGACAGAGCTGATGATGGAGCAGAATTTCAAGGTTGCCCCAGCGCTTCCAAATGACATATTCTTTATCCATACGGAAGAGCTTGAGGAAATGTGGCCTAATCTTTCAAGGAAGGAAAGGGAAAACAGGATTGTTAAGGACAAGGAAGCAGTATTCATAATCGGCATAGGAAATAACCTTAAAGACGGGAAGCCTCATGACGGAAGGGCTCCTGATTACGACGACTGGACAACTCTTGGCGAGAACGGAAAGCCAGGATTGAACGGGGACATTGTCGTTTGGAACCCTGTCCTAGACATGGCGTTTGAGCTTTCCTCAATGGGAATCAGGGTCAACAGGGAAAGCCTGCTTAGGCAATTGGAGATAACAGGCACTTTGGAAAGGAAAAATCTTCTTTTCCATTCGATGCTTCTCAAGGATCATCTTCCCCTTTCAATAGGAGGGGGGATCGGCCAGTCAAGGCTGTGCATGCTCATGCTAAGGAAGGCCCATGTCGGGGAAGTGCAGGTAAGCATCTGGCCAGAGCGGATGGTTTCAGAATGCAATTCCAGCAACATACCTTTGCTTTGATTTTTTTAACGTTTCTTATGGCAAAAGCTTAAATATAATCCAAAGAAAACTTATTCATGGAAGAGAAGCTCCCTCATATGAAGATAATATGCATCATTTCCTTCATAGGAGTGCTCTTTTCAGGCTATTTCTCATACATTGAGCTTGCCGAGGGAAAATGCCCCATAGGGGGATGCGCATCAATATTGAACATTCCAATATGCATCTACGGCTTCATAATGTTCCTGATGCTTTTCATAACAAGCATCCTTGGAATTAGGCACGGAAGCGCAATAATGTGCCCATAAAAAAAGCTTTAGCTAAAGTTTCGTTAAAGCTTCCTGAAAAAATGCTTTAAAAGGGAGCAATCCCATTGCATAACAGGTGAATGAAAATGAAGATGATGATCGCGGTAATCGCAATGCTTTTGGTTAGCGGGACAATCGCATTTGCAGAAAGCCATTCAAATGAAGATAATAATTCCGGCAGGCAATTCGGGGAAACGGTGCAGATAATGCACGCAAGCGGTTCATATGGCAATGAAACGGATTCAAATTATTCCGGGGATTCAGACAACAATGAGGTAAACTCAAACGACTCGGATGAAATCGAGGCAAATAATTCTGATGACAATGAAACGAATTCAAATGACTCGGATGAAAACAAGACCGTTTCAAACAATTCTGGAAAGAATAATATCAAATCAAATAAATCAGATGACAACAATACTAAATTGAATGGCAGTGCAAAAGGCTCAAACGACAATAATATAGGCCAGCAGCTTCAAGAGACAATAAGGCAGAGGCAGGTCGACCAGCTGAACTGCAACGCCCAATATATAATCAACATATTGGACTATATTTCAGTTAACTCAAACGACACATCTGCAATAGACCAGGCGAAATCCGACCTTCTTGGGAGCATAAACAACATAAACACAAGCTCAAAGAAGGAATTCAGGGATTCCATGGCAGAATACAGGGATTCAGTCTCAAAGATAAGGTCAAGCATGGTTTCCGGAGTCAGGGAAATCATAGGCCACAAGTTCAAGCTAAAAGGCAACAATGGAAATGGCAAGGACGGGAACGAAAGCGACCTTAATGCATACATAAGCGAGCAAAGGCAGGAATTCAGGTCATGCTTCGTCAACGCCACAAGGAACAGGATAAGCGCGGAAGTCCATTTGCTGCTGAACTTTTCAAAAGACCAGGAAAACGAGATGGACAAGCTGGACAAGAAGAACATAAGCACATCAAAAATGAGGGAAACTGAAGATGAGCTTAATGGAAAGATAAATGAGATGGACTCAAAAGCATCTAAAATGGATGACGAAAACAGGATCCTCGAGCAGAAGCAGCAGTACATGGGGGAGATAAGGTACCTCTGGATTGAATTGCATGCAAACAAGATAAGCGCGATCCTTGCCAAGGCAAAGGCATTTGACGTAAACTCAACATACGCTTCAAACATCAGCGCTGTGCAGTCTTTGCTTGACAAATCTGTTTCAGTTGGAGATAACAAGAGCTACACCCAGGATGAGTACAACGAGGCAAAGGGATACCTTGTTTCGGCATCAGACGAGGCGAAATCCATAGTGAATTCATTGAAGGGTAATAAGGGATGAAACTGGTTTTTGTTTTATTCTCCCTTCTTTTGATTTTGTCGATGGGATGCATAGGAGGGAGCAGTTCAGCGAATGCCCAGGGCTCGCTCAATGACATAAACGACAGCGACTTTGCCATAACTGATCCCGGGTTCGAGGACGACAATGTCACTCCTGTTGACTTTTCGGCGCAATAATCTCCTTTCCTTTTTCAGTTATCTTCACTATATTCTCCCTTCCCTTCCTGACCAATTTCACAAAGCCCTGGGTTTCCATTGACTTTGAGATAAGGCTTGTCTTTGCGTCGGACCATCCAAGCGCCTTCCTCATCTCCTTCTGCTCGATTATTCCTTCATTCCTCTTTATCGCTTCAAGGAACGCCTTTTCGTCATTTGTAAGCTCCTTGTCCTTGAGAAGCTCGTAATCCTGCTCCTCGTCGTATTTCTTCTCTATCCTCTGGGAAATCACCATCAGGATTATCGCCGTTATGACAAGGATAAGGGATCCTATAAGTATAATCTGTATCGTATTGTTATTATCCTGTGTTTTTGCAGAGGCCGTTGGAACGTCAATGGTGTCGTTTATTCCAGTGTCCATGACTTCTGATGAATCAGAGTACAGGAGGATTACGTCCCAATGGGTCTGGTTGTTCAATATCACCTTTTCCTCCTGGGATACCATGTTTCCGTTTGAGGAATATGCGCTTATATTGTATTCGCCTACAGGAAGCTCGACAGAGTAATTCTCAGTGAACATTCCCTTGTAGTAATGGTCCCCCTTCATCTCCAGGACAACCGACTCGTTGTACAGTTCAAAGCTGTATCCCGAATAGAACGATCCTGATATGTTTGCGGCTAGCGACAACGTCAGCAGTAGAATCCCAATAGTCGCAGTCAATGCTGCTTTCATAAGCATAATTCAGGGCATTTATTTTTTAAACAGCTATCATTCCCATGAACTTTTCCTTATGCTTTCAGCATGCCCATATTCCATCAGCTTCAGCGTCTTATTGTATCCATTTTTAAACCTTTTATGGCATAATATAGGATATGGCATTCCGTCTTGACAAGGTCATGCGTCCTTATGGCATCTATATACTGTTCATATTCGCCATTCTAGGCGCCTTTCTCTTGGCGAATGTTCTGACCGTTTCAGACGAATCTGGGTCAATAAGCCATGTCGCAACGGTCAACAAAGGTTCTCAGGATAACTCCCCTTCGATAAGCGCTGAAAAGCCAGTAAAGACAAAGGCTTCCGGCTCTTCCCCAAGTTCTAGCTCAGCAGAGGATTCCTCAAATCCATCAATATTGTCCGATAAGACAAGAACATCGAATCTGACTGCTTTGGGAGTGGTCGGCATCTGCCCGGTCATATCCTCGCCAGGCTCCTATGTCCAGGGAGGTAACTTTTCCGGCGCGCCCAACAGCGTCCCAGGCTTCGGCAAAGCATGCGTTGTCATCTCTTCATCCAACGTCGCATTCGACTGCAACGGCTACAACATAACCAACAACGCCAGCGGAGGATACACAAACGGCATTCTTGTCAATGATTCGCTCATCAATGTTACAGTTAAAAATTGCCCAGGCGTCTCTGGGTATAGCTTCGGCATCTATGCCTATCAGTCCACCGACAGCATTTTCACAAACAATACGGCATACAATAACTCCCAGGACGGTTTTGATATATACTCTGGCTACAACAACACACTTGCCAACAACACTGCATACAATAACTCCTGGAGTGGTTTCAGCATCAGTTCCTACAACATTGTTACCAAAAATACTGCTTATAGCAATGGCGATGGTTTTAGCACTGATTCTTACAATAATATTAACCAAAACATAGCGTACAACAACACAAATGGCTTTGCCATAAACTCTTTCAACAACCTCACTGACAACATAGCGTACAACAACTCCCTTGGCTTCGGCATTTATTCTAACAACAACACACTTGCCAACAACATTGCATACAACAGCTATAACGGGTTCTACCAGCAATCCAGCTCAAACAACAACTACATCAACAACAATGCTTACGGCAATGAGGGCAGCGGATTCCATATTTCAGCAATTTCAATGGAGAGCTCTTCCAGCAATTTCATCAACAACACCGCATGCAACAACCAGGAAGGGTTCATCCTGGAGCTTGAAGACAACAATCTGCTCCTGAACAACACCGCATGCAACAACACTGGTTCGGGTTTCTTCATCAATTCAAGCTATAGCAACAATCTCACCAACAACAAAGCCTACAACAACTCCTTAGTTGGAACATACATCGAAAACTCCACTGATACACGATTGTCCAAAGAGCATTATTACAGCAACGGCGTTGATTTTGTAATAAATTCCACTGATGCTGAAATCAACGTGAACCTTTCCAACGTCATTTTTGGCAGCCCTGCGGGAAACTACCAGAATTTCACCAATCTTTCCCTTATGGACAGCATGATTGAGGAGAACGAGGCGTATTCGATCAACTGGACCTCAATTCCTCAAGAGCTTCCTTCACATCATTCTAGTTTTGCAAACAAGTTTGTCAGCATTTCTGCAACATACGGCGCTCCTATGATAGACTATGCAGAATGGAGCTGGAGCGAAGATGAATTGAATGGCTATGATGAATCTAACTTTAGGTTATGGAAACAGAATAGTTCAGGATGGTTCTTGCTGAATGATACGCCTGATACAGAACTAAATACTTTGTCAGTTTCAAACCTGTCTTCATTCAGCGGCTTTGGAATACTGGAGGAAGCACCTTCTTCAGGCATCTGCCCGGATGGCATGTCAGGATCAGGGACTCCTGCAGATCCGTGCCAGATAAGGAACTGGACAAACCTGCAGGCGATGAACAAGAACCTCACGTTGAGCTATGAGCTGATGAATGACATCGGCCCAGGCACTGACGGATATGATCTTTATCAAACCGGATCTGGCTTCACGCCAATCGGCACCTGCTCATACGACGGCTGGGAATGCCGCTGGGGCAATCTGTTCTCAGGAACCTTTGAAGGGAACCACCATTCGATAACAGGGCTTTACATAAACCTGATAGGGAACGATTATGTCGGCATGTTCGGCCATGCCTCCGGCTCAACCATATCAAACGTCGCCCTGATAGGCATGAATGTCAGCGGCTGGCATGATTCCGGCGGGCTTGTTGGTTTGCTTTACGATTCAAACGTCAGCAACTGCTCTGCAGCAGGCACAATGCACAATGACGATTCGACAGCGGGAAGCACAAACCAGGCAGGCGGCCTCATCGGCTATGCCTGGATGTCAAACATCCGGAACTGCTCCTCGGAATCCAACGTGATCAGCAATCGCGCAGAAATCGGGGGTCTCATAGGCTCTGTCCAGGATTCGGACATCAGCGGTTGCCATTCCAATTCCAATGTGAGCGGCAGCGGCGTGATAGGCGGGCTTATCGGCAGCATAGGCGGATCTTCGGTGAGCGATTCATATTCCTTAGGAAACGTAAACTCCTCTGGAAACGCAGGAGGCCTCATCGGCCATGCTTCTGAAGTAAATGTCACCAGGTCCCATTCAATCGCAAACGTAACTGGCGGTAATGGTGTAGGCGGTTTGATAGGATCTGAAGCGAATGGCGTTTCTCCTAATATTGTAACCGACTCATATTCATCAGGAAACGTGAACGGCAGGCAGAGTGTCGGCGGCCTCATCGGCAGCGGCAGCGTAGCAATCTCTAACTCATATTCCACCGGAAACGTAGCATGCAGCGGCAGCGACCCATATTACACAGGAGGTCTTGTAGGCTATGCGTATTATTTTTCAATTATCAATTGCTCTTCAATAGGTTCCGTTAGCGGAGGCAACTACGTCGGCGGCCTCATCGGCAGCGCATTCACCGGCAATGTCTCCAACTCATATTCCACCGGAAATGTGACTGGCACATCATATTATCCCGTAGGCGGCCTCATCGGCTCCGCCCAGAACCTAAAGGTCATAAATGCCAGCGCCACGGGTATTGTCACCAGCACCAGCAATGGCGCTGCAGGCGGCCTCATCGGGGGCATATCGTATTCTACAGTATCCAATTCTTATGCAAAGGGGAATGTAATCTCATCATATTTTATTGCTGCCGGATTGATAGGAGCTGCGAGCTCATCCAACATCAGCGATTCCTATGCCCTAGGCAATGCAAGCGGCAACTATGGAACAGCAGGCCTCATAGGCCAGGCATACGGAATTTCCTTAAAAAGGTCCTATGCTACAGGCAATGTGAAATGCATCAATAGTGGCAACACGTATTTCGGCGGCCTCATCGGGAATTTAGGCGGCCTCAGTGTAATCGATAGCAGCTATGCCACGGGCAATGTGGCTGGCTGCAGATATACCGGCGGCCTCATCGGCTATGTATTTTCCTCCTCTTCTTCCATCAATTCAACCGTGAACAATTCCTATGCCACAGGCAACGTGAGCGGATCCTTCGGAGTCGGCGGCCTCATCGGCCTGGAAATCGACCTTGATATCAACAACTCCTATTCCACAGGCAGCGTGAACGCAACTGAGGATACGGCTGGCGGCCTTATAGGGGAAAGCTTGCACGGCACAATAACCAACTCATTTGCGACAGGCAGGGTGAGCGGCGGCTATCCGAGCGGAGGCCTGGTCGGCGTTGGCACAGCTGAGAATGAGGGTCCAATCACAGTCCTCAATTCCTATTGGGATTTGTGCGGGACAAACCAGAGAAGATGCGTCGGCAACCAGTGCGACACCCCTGGATGCTACCCTGAAAACTACAGGGACAACCCTGACAGCGTTTACTTTTACAACTACAGCAACGGGCCGATGAAAAGCTGGGGCTATCCTGCATGGAACAATACCTGCAACGGCATCGGCTATCCTACGCTGGATTTCCAGAATGCCAGCTCTGGAGACTGCAGGGCGAATGAGGAATCCGCCTGCGCATTGGACCCCTGGGGATCGATAAGCATAACCTACCTTGGCACCGATAGGGAAGTTTCCCAGGGCCAATCCTTCAATATAGATACGAGGATAGGCTGCACAGGAGGGGATTGCGGGAACATCAGCGCTGTCCTGGACCCTATAAATCCTGGATTTGCCAGCGGAATCATATCATCGTCATTTGATGGCGCCATTTACGATTATTATGATGGGTTCAGCAGCTGGGACCTGGTTGACCAGGAAAGATCCTATTCCGGCAAATGGCTGGCCATGGAAACAGGCTCGCTGGCCGGAAACTGCTACCAGATCTATTCTGGCTATGATGGAGGCTGTTATGACGATTGTTATCCAGGATACATTTATTTATATGACGATGTTGTTCCGGGCATATCAGCAGGGGACAGCTTCATAATATACGATTTGCAGCAGGAATGCGAATCCTCCTTCGGCTCCAGGCTGATAAACTGGGTGCATACATCGCCAGATGCGCCCGGATTCAACCAGGATGTCACCTGCATTGCGAACATCACCCCTATTTCAGGAGGAGCAATCCTTTGGGCGAATTTCACAGTTACCAATCCGCAGGGCAATGCCATAATAAACAACGTGAACGGGACGCAGGAAGGCCAAATCTGGAGCTCATCCAGTTTCATAACGGATAAGGGCGGGATGTGGATCTGCAACGTGACTGCCTTTGAGGAAGGCAGCGATGCGCCTGCATCCGGCTCAAAGAAGTTCAGCACAACCAACATCCCGCCGTCCATAAACACGGTCGATGTTTCATCAACTCTAGTGGGGTTGGGCCAGGGCATCTCCTGCATAGCAGATGTCACTGATCCCGACGATCCGGTATATGTCAATTTCACCATCAAGGATTCAGGCAACAATGCCATAATCAATAATATCAGGGGAACGCAAGCAGGGGATATCTGGTCTTCCCAGACATTTTCGGCAGGCATCCCAGGAACCTGGAGCTGCAATGTCAGCGCAGTCGATAACGATAACATTCCTGTTTACTCCGGGATGTACTTTGATGTGGGAGCAAAGGGCATAGTTCCAATGGATTCAGGAACTCCATTCTACACAACCAATCAGAACCCGACAAATTCGTCCTACGTGGATTGCCTTGCCAACATGCAGAACGGCAGCGCCTGCAATCTCAATTGGAACATAACTGCCAGCGGCGATGGCTTTGGTTGGATATTCTTCGCCAATGCCACTGAGGATGATAACTGGATAATGGTCTGGGATGGCCAGACAAGCCAGAAGCAGTACTGCAATGCGGTCGAGTCAAACCGTTTCAATGTCACGATAATAGAGGGCCGGGAGAGGCCCCCTGCTCCAATACTGATGCCTTCAATCGGCTATATCAACAATATCTTGGACTGCATAGAGTCAGGAGTCCAATCAGCGGATTTCAATTGGTATCTCAACGGAGAATTGGTCAGGACAGTGGCAGGGCAGTGCGGATCCGGATTATGCTATTCTGAAATGGCTCCATTCGGCTGCGGGAATTACACATGCAAGGCAGTCGTTTCCGATATCTCAAGCGAGATGTCGAACATCGCGACAATCTTCAATTCCCCGGTCAGGATAATTGACGTGGCATTCAACGCAACAACAATAAAGGAGGGAGAATCGGTAAACATGAGCATAAACCTCGCTGACTTGGAATGCCCAGGAGGAAACTGCCAAGTGACAGTGAGCGTGCAGAAGCCAGGGCAAACAGTTTGGGACGCCATCAGCCCTGTTTTATGGATCAATGAGATAGGGAAATGGGTTGCGACAATAACAACCCAGATAGGGCAGGGATGGGTCGGCCTTGTTACAATACAGGTAAATGCCACTGATGAATGCGGCTTCTGCAATTTATACGGCTATTGCGGCCAATGCACATGCCAGGACTATGGATATGGTTATGCATGCGGAGACAGCAAGAACTATACCATTACTGTTGAGCAAGCCTGCATTGACGGGGACCAGGACGGCTACAATGCAAGCTCAATCAGCGAAGGATGCGGGCCTGCCGACTGCAACGACAGCAACAAGAATGTCAATCCAGGCGCAACCGAAGTGTGCAACGGAATTGATGATGACTGCGATGGCCAAATTGACGAGGGATATATCCAAACGCCTACAGCCTGCGGGCTTGGGATCTGCGCAAGCCAAGGAAATATGATTTGCCAGGATGGCCAGGTAATAGACACCTGCGTCAACGGAACTGCAGGGACAGAGATCTGCGATCAGGCTCAATTGGATGAGGACTGCGACGGAACCTCCAATGAGGACTGCGAATGCATCATAGGGGACTCAAGGCCATGCTACGAAGGGCCAGAAGGAACTGAAAATATAGGCATCTGCCATAACGGGACCCAGTCATGCGACAATGGCAGATGGGGCGAATGCGCAAACGTAGTCTATCCTGCGGACGGGGAATCCTGCAACGGCTTGGACGACAACTGCAACGGGCAGGTTGACGAGGGGGGCGTATGCAGACATGAGAAAAATGAACCTTCAATTGTTCCTGAAACATTGTTGCCCCTCGATATCCTGATTGACTCAATAAGCTGCCAAAGCGACGGGACAGGTGATGTGACAATAGACGCTAGGGATTACCAAAACAAGCCCTTGCCAGGAGTTCTGATTTCAATAGATGGAAGATCAAGGACAACAGGAAGAGACGGAACGGTGTTTTTCAATGGCCTTGAAAAGGGAGAATATTCTATTTCAGCCTCAAAGGACGGATATGAGAACGTGACTGCTGATTTCGCGGTTTCCTGCCAGAAGAAGGAGTCTCCAAAGCTGCCGCCTGCCCAACCGCCTGCAGAGGAGATAAAGACGCTGAAGATAATTGTCCAGGAGACAGGCTACAACAATGATGGAACCGCAAACGTGAGATTGATTGTGGAAGACTTCAACAACAATTCAGTGTCAGATGCAGCAGTCAATGTTTCAGGAATAGATAGGCTATATTTCACCGGCAATGACGGGACAGTCACAATAAGGAATGTCAATGCAGGTGCATACAACGCAACCGCTTCAAAGAAGGGCTATTCTGAGGACCAGACGGACTTCGTGATAAAGTTCGAGATAAAAAAGGAGCCTACGCAGCAGCCAACCCAGCCCCCTGTTTCAGGGGAGGAGAAGCTGGTGTATTCGGTGCCGTATTTCCCGATACTGATAATTCTTCTAATTTTGGCAATCCTGTATATCTTATGGAAAAGGAGGAAGAAAAAGCAGCAGGTTGATGAGGCCCAAGTAAAGAATCCTAATAAAAAGTAGCTTCTTTTGGGGTGAAGAATTTTTCTTCTCTGAAGAAAAAGGATCTTGCAGGAGGTGGGACAGCGAAAACTTGTTTTCGCTGGTAATTCGCCGGAGGCGAATTCCACCTCTCTGTTATCTGCGATGATTTGAGAACGGAATATAGTGCAGGAGGTGGGATTTGAACCCACTATTCGTGTGTCAAATCCTATCATAAAAGGAACCTCGTCGGGGGGAGGATCAGGAACAACGTAAAACTGAGGAGGGGCGCCCCCCTCCGCGGTTCCGATGCAGGAGGTGGGATTTGAACCCACGAACCCCAATGGAGACTAGGCCCTCAACCTAGCGCCTTTGACCAGACTTGGCGACCCCTGCCTAATTAAATATATTATAATAACAAGAATTTTAATACTACTTGGAAAGCCCCTCCTTCAGCTTTTCCCCAAGCTCCTTCACATCCGCATCCATCCTTTTTATCGCCCTTTTTACTAATTCAATGGTTTCCATGTGATGGAGGTTCTCGGCCCAGAAATGGATTGTCCCGTCATCGTCAACGCCGTAGGACGCGATTCCGCTCTGGAATTTCGCGTGGTTCCTCCCGAGGTCCTTCTTTACCTTGCATTCTATCCTCAGGATCTGGCCTTCAAGCAATCTTATTATAGGAACGTCGTCAATGGCTATCTTCACTGCCTCGCTGTTTGTCTTGATATCCTTGGAGTAAATGGTTCCAGGCCCTGCAAAATCAAGGTAAAACCCGATCCCCTCGGGATCAAGGTCTGCCTCAGGAGTTGTCAATGGAACCATCCCTATCCTGTGCGCAATGTACTCGTCAAAGAAGGAGGTTGAATTCTCGTAGACCGTTATCTTGTCAATGGCGTATACAGGAACACCTCCCATGAGATACCTCCTGAGCATGTTTGCGAATTTCACGTCCCCGTCAATGATGTCAAACGAGATCTTCCCCTTTTTGTCCGAATAGTTTGCGATTTTCATCAGCTTACACCCTTCTTCCTCTCCTTCCTCCTTTCTTTCTCATGGAATCTGTAGGCAAAGGAGTGACATCCTCTATCCTTTTTATCATTAATCCTGACCTTGAGATCATCCTGATCGCCGCCTGGGCCCCTGAACCCGGGGATTTTGCCTTGTTTCCTCCCTGGCCCCTGATCCTGATGATCACATGGGTTATTCCCTTTTCCTTGAGATCGGATGTTATCTTCTGCGCAGCCCTCATTGCGGCGTATGGCTTTCCTTCTTCCCTTGAAGACTCAACCATCATTCCTCCAGAGGCCCATGTCAATGTTTCAGAGCCGCTGACATCAGTTGATGTCATTATCGTGTCATTCTTTGAAGAATAGATGTAGATTATTCCTGTCCTGTCCTTGCCCATTAAGATTCACCTTCTTTTACAGCCTCCTTTGGGGCTTCTTCCTCTTTTGGAGCCTCGGCTCCTGCAGCCTCTGCCGTTGCCGCTTCTGTTGCCCCTGCTTCTGCAGCTGGCGCTGCTTCCTTTTTCTCAGGAACTGAAATGTCTATCGGCTTGTAATATGCCAATTTGTCCTCCATGGACTTTATTATCAGCATTCCAGGGGATGTTGCCTTCCTTCCGTCAACAGAAATGAACCCGTGCGTTATCAGCTGCCTAGCCTGGTTTATCTTCTTTGCAAGGCCCTTCTTGTAAACAAGGCTCTGCAATCTTCGATCAAGGAAGTTCCTGACTGTCAAGGACAAGACATTGTCTATTGTCGCCGTTTCCTTGCTCAGTATTCCAAGCCTTTCAAGCTTGTTAAGGACTATTTCAGCCCCCTTTTTCCTTTCCTCCTCGCCAAGGGCCAGAAGCTTTCTTGCCTCTCGCCTTACTTTCCTAAGCTCGGACTGGGCTTTCCAAAGCTCCCTTGTGTTCTTCAGCCCGTATTCCCTGTTGAGCTTTCCCTCCTCGATAACCCTTGTCTTGTCAAGTAGCTTCTTAGGTTTCTTGTATTTTTTTCCTATCTTTCTTGGGTCTCCCATTATCATTCACCTTACTTCTTTTCTGCCGGGGCTGCTGCTGGCGCAGATCCTGCCGTCTTTCTGGCCCTTGCGCCTTTCCCTCCCTCTTCCTCGCCTGCCACTGCCGGCTTGAGCTTGTCTCTCATGACTCCCATCGTGAGCCCGTGCCTTCCGGTGTTCCTGGTTCTCTGGCCCCTAACTTTCTTTCCCTTGCTTGCTCTGAAGCCCTGCCAGGTCCTGCTCTTTTTCTTGAATTCCAGGTCATTCCTCAATGCAAATGCCAGGTCATTCATTATCAGGTGCTTTCCCTCCCCGCTATAGACATCCTTCTGCCTGTTCATTAAAAAAGATGGAAAGTCCTTGTCTGAAAGGCTGAATAATAATTTATCAACATTCTCTATCTGCTCATCAGACAGGTTTCCTATCATGAAATCCGGCTCGATCCCGAGCTTCCTGTGTATAATTGAGGTGACCGCGTTCTTCAGGGAATGGCCTATGCCCTTTATCCTGAAAACCGCATTCTTCATCTTCACTTCCCCGTTCAT
The DNA here is from genome assembly GCA_026396375.1 of Microcaldota archaeon. GTDB lineage: Archaea > Micrarchaeota > Micrarchaeia > Anstonellales > J096 > JAPLWW01. Next base: position 25,085 of record JAPLWW010000035.1, read on the forward strand.
GTCCTTTCCTGCAATCCTGACTATTCCCTTTTTTGTCTATTCATAGGGAGGCTTTAAAAACATTCTAGCTACCCTTGGTTTTAATCCTATTCCTGCGAAACCTTTTTATATATGCCTCTTATCCTGCAATTCCCATCAGGAATTCCAGTTCGTCGTCAGTCAAGCTGTAGAATATCTTTGCCCTTTCAGCGTCCCTTTTCACAAGATTGGCATAGAAGCTGATTTGGGGCATCACCCTTTTCGAGGATGTGTGCACCATTTTTCCTATTTTCGTTGCTATCGACTTTGACATCGCCCTTGTGAACATGCTTCTTGACATCTCCATAAGGTAAAGCGGGAACTGGTATTCCGAGATTTTCGCGTATTTCTGTTTTTTGCTGAGCCCTACCCCTGCCGTCATGAGGGTCATGGAATACCTCAGATATCCGTAATACTGCCTGTTCATTATCCTTCCGTCAAAGACATCGGCCTTGCTGAGCCATTGGAAAGCCTGGGCTATCTCCTCCTTGTCCTCGTATTCCCTTGCAATATTTTCATCAAGCCATAGCTTGAGCATATCCCTGTCCATGTCCATTATGGATGATGCGTACCTTGCCCCTGACAGTGTTGAGCTTTTGAAAATGGTTCTCAGCACTGTTTTTTCATCAACTTTCCTGTCCCTGATGTTGAAAACGCTTGACTCCAGGTCATTCAAAGCAGACCTGACATCCCCTGAACAGCCAGTAGCTATTTTGCTGACCATTTCCTCGGTAATTTTTATGCCTTCCTTTTGCATTATGCTATGCATAAGATGGGCAATGTCTGAAGGCGCAACCTTTTTCATCTGTATCTGGTGCACAAACTGCTTTATGGATTTCATCTTGGGGTCTGATGTGACATTTGCAGTCAGCATCACAGGGATTTTTGCGTCCTTGACAAGGTCAGCAAGCTCGCCCATCCCTCCCCTGTCGTCCTTTGTCATTGCGTCAATGTCATCAATGAGTATTATCCTCTGCTTTCCGAATATGGTTTTTGAATAGAACGCTGGCCTTATTGACTTTTCCAGGCTTGCTTTGTCCCTTAAATTGCTGGATGATATTTCCAAAAGCTCCAAATCAAATTCCCTTGCCAATGCATATGCCAGGCTGGTCTTTCCAATGCCAGGAGGGCCGTGGACCATGATCGGCTTTTCCTTTTTCCCGTGCAATACAGAAGTCAGCCATTTCCTTATCGCTTCCTTTGCTTCCTCGTTGCCTATTATCTCCTCAAGCTTTGTAGGCATGTATTTCCTTGTCAGTGGCACCATTGCATCATTTAAATAAACAGAGATTTATAAGATCGCCCCTCAAGGTAATACATTTAAAATCCCTTTTATACACACTATGATGCTATGGCAAGCTTAAGGAACAGCAAGATAGATACAGTGAACATTGGCGTAAAGCCAAAGGACTACGTCAGGATAAGGGAGAAAAAGAAGGCAATGAACGGATTCATAACCTCAGTGATCAGCAACGATCAATCCAATGTCAATTTCATGTATGAGGGGGATGTCCTGGATTCCCTTAAAACGCCTGATTCGGTTTTCAATGCCAGGCTCCTTGCCAAGGCAGGAAATTATTTTTACGCGGAGCAGATGTATTATAGGCTGAATTTCCCCCAGAAGAAGGCTTACTCGGAAATAGCTGAGATATGCCTGCGGGAAAAATCCCATGAGAAAGCGGCCGAGTATTTCATGAAGGCAGGCCAGTTTGAAAATGCAGGCGACTCTTTCTTGGAGTCGGGAAAGTTCTTTGCAGCAGGAAGGTGCTTCGACAAGGCAGGGAATAGGGAGAAATCCCTTCGCGCGTACACAAAGGGAGGGATCGTTGCGCTTGATGAGAAAAACTACGGCATAGCATTGGAGTGCCTTGAAAGGTCAAACAGGAAGGACCTTCTTGAAAGGACAAGGGAGACAATAGACAGGATCTCAAAGATCAGCGATGCAAAGATAGATGCCGCAAGGAAAAGAAGGGAGGAAAGGAAAAGGCTGTGCCCAACTTCATTAAGGAGACGCTAACCTATCTTCAATGTCATGGCAAAAAGCGCCAGCATAATAATTTCCAGATTTTTCGCATTTTCAATGTTCACATAGGACAAAAGGAAAAGGATTACCGGCGCAAGGAAGCAGAATGAGATTATGGCCAGCAGAGGCGAGGATGTCCCAATCCTTCCGAAGATTCTAATCCTGGATGGAAGGAACGGCTCGGTTCCCGAAGGCGTAAAGCAGTCCTCAATGATATGCAGAGCATATCCAATGAAAAAGAAAAATGCGATTTCCAAGTTTAATCTGGCATAGTGGAAAGCAAGAAAAAGAATGCCTGAGAATATCACTGCGGCCATGAGCGTGTGGGCGAATCCGCGGTGCTTTGCGACATTCCTGAGCAGGATAACTGAAAATGCCGCCGATATCGGATAATAGAGAACCATTTTAACGGCCTGCATTATCCTAGTGAGCGGCGAGCCCCTTTCCTTTATTTCTATGACATCAACATCAGGGAATATCGATCCGAAAATCGCGAACGCCATCGCGCCGTAAAAAGCACCTGTTCCATAGATGAATGGAAACAGCAGGGAAAAGGTGATCATCATGTGCTGCCAAAATTTCATATCTTGGCACTCTCCAGAATTCCCTTGTTCCTTTTCACATACGGCGATATGAATTTCAGGAAAGCCCTGTCCTTTCCTATTACAGTGAACCTTCCCATGTCCCTGGGAAACATCCTCAGGTTGTCCAGCAGGTTTTTGTCAAACACGTCAAGATTCTTTATGACAATCCTTCCCTTTTCTACAGATCCCCATGAGTCAAAAAGGCCTGCAAGATATGCGGACGAATAATCGTTCCCGTACTTGAATCTCTCTGTCCTTTCATTGAATATTTTCTCAAAGAATTTTTTTACTGCCGAATTGTAGAAGAATATCTCATTTTCCCCGTACAGCAGTTTCCCAGGAACCGCTATCCCGAGGTCAAGGCATGACTTTGCGAAATTCGAGATGGTTTCGTTGTCCCCCCTTATTCCAATGCCCTTCTCTGTTTTGCAATGGGCCCAAAGCCCTATAATATAGGAAAGCTCTGGGGTAAGCCTTATCTTCATGCCTACACCCTTTTGTTCAGCTCCTTTTCATATTCAGCAGTTTCCTTTTCTGCAGGCTTCTTTTCCCTGATGATTTCCTGCCCGGGCATTTCAGCGACAACCCTTGAGGTTGCGCTTTTCTCCACTTTCACAAGGCTCTCCTTCATCACTTCGCCCTGCAGAAGGTCGAAGTTGGCTATGAACTTTGAAGCTACGGCCTTTCCGTTGAATCCCACTTCGTCGAAAACCTGTATGAGCTTGTTTCTCAAAGGCTCGGGGAAAGTCGGCTTTCCGTCAATGCTGTTCTTCATCGCGGCGTCCATAACCGTTTCAAATATCACAGAAATCCTCCTTACATTGTCCCTGTCTATGGTTTCCCCGTTTTTTGATGAGATCAGGATTGCTGTTGCAAAGGCCTTGCTGGC
>JAPLWW010000069.1 GCA_026396375.1 Microcaldota archaeon
GTAGCGTCCAGGCTGAATTGGCCAAGCCTATTCAGCCTATTGAAAAGAATGCTGCTGCATCAGGTTTCATGAAGGATTTCAATTCTTTCGCAAAAATCGGGGGCCCTGAAGCGATAAAGGAAACAGCTCTTGCTGCAACTGGCGGAACGATTTCATTTGAGAACGCAAGATCTTCCTTGGTCTCATATGCCGGAACATTCAACGAAAGGATGAATGAATCAACCATAAATAATCTTGCGCAAAGCCTTGGCCTGATCTCAGTCTCAAAGAACAACGGAGAGTTCTCTTCTCTGATCCAGCGCGTTTCTCATCTTGAGGCAGAGGGCTATTCGGCAGAGATGAAGGACGGAAAGCTTACAATTTCAAGGATTGACAACAAGCCGATGTCTGAAAAGGAAACGAAGGATGTGATCAAAAGCCATGGCCTAACCAACATGGATGATTTCAAGGATATTACAAAGAACTTCGGCAAAAATGCAAAGCTCAATTCGGAATTAATGTTCAACACGATGTATGACGCTGAAAAAGCCAACATAGATAAAGTTTTTGCATACAATACTGCCTTTACAGAGGCAGGCAGATTGCAGAAAGAAGGTTATACTTATGAGGTCAAGGACGGTCAGCTCAAGGTATTAGACAAGCCAGGGGGCAAGGATATAACGACCGATGCCCTTGGAAAACTGAAGGCTGAAAACCCTTCTGCTTATGAAATACTGGAGAAATCCCTTATTGGCGCATACAGCGAGGCGAAGGCGCCCAAGCCGGAAGAGCCGCAGAAGCCAAAGGTTGAAATAACAAAGACTCCTGGAATAGGGGAGGCTGGAAAGCCCACCCCATGGCTTTTTGAGTCGTTGAAACCGCGGAGCCAGATAGGAGGAGCATCTGGCTTTACTGAACTTTACGATGCCATGAATCTTATGAAGGATGCAGCCAATGAAATGAACTCGAAATATGGGATAGATTTGAGATTTGAGGACGGCAAAATGACTGTCTATGACAAGAATGACAAGGAGCTGGATCCCCACAATAAGCAGGATATGTCAAAGATAGATACTTTTGTCAAAGACTATGCAAAGCACGGCAGAATGATTGAAGGAAGCTCCCAAGAATTCAAGGATTCATTTAATCTTTTGCTGAATCCTACCTCTAAATATTCAAGCGAAGGCCTTACTGCCTTTTATCAAAATGCAGGGGTTGTGGAACCAGGATTCGCCTCAACCGCCCAGGCGCCCACAGTGTCCTCCAAGGTGATATCCCCTCCTTCCCAGGAAGCCCCGAAGGAGCAGCATCTCACCAACAGCATAGATTCCGATCTTGTCAAGGATAATTTTAATAACGGCAAGAGAGCAGGACAAATTGAGATTTCCGATGCCGTAAATCCTTTCTCGCAGAGTGTCCTGCCCAACTTTGACATGACAAGGATTCAGGGTAACATGAAAAACATGGTTGGCGATTTCATCAAAACCAGCCAGACTTTCTATGAGCTTGCGCAAAGAACCGAAGCAGCCCTGTTCAATAGCCAAGAATCCACTCTGGACAAGGTTTATTACACTGCTGTGGATACGAGCATAACAAACGCGCTTCCGGTGCGCCATGACTCGGACAGGGCCGTATACGAGGGTAAAGACACCTATTTGACTATTTTTGCAGATGCTATGACCTCCTCGACAAACGACGCTTTCAGCAGGCAATTCGGAACGTCTGAGAGACGATCCATCCCAGGGATTGTTTTGCCGAAGATAGAACCCATTCAGCCGATTGTCGAAAATGTAGGAGGGCTAAAGTCTGACTACTCGCGCAGGCCAGAGTCAGCGCCTTACGAAGAGCAGGCACCAACAGCGCCGGCAGCAGAACTGGCACCTCCTGCTGTTCAATTTAAGATTACAAAGAAAACATCTACTGTTTGGGGGACTGCAGAGCAAGTTCTTAATACAGTTGATCCTGAATTTAAAGACAAACCTGTTGAAGAGCGAAACTCTCTAATTTCTGCTCTTACAAACGAATTTACTGGCAAGCATAGGGATGTTATAGAGAATGCATTAGTAGAAGATGAAGAAGGAAGAAAGAAATTTTTCCTAGATAAAGATAAAAAGGACAATAAAATATCCATAACTAAAGAGCATCTGACTGAAATATTTGATGATCTTAAAGGTTCTAAAAACAGTGTCGTAAAGGCATACTTTGCACAAAAAGTATCTCCCTCAGGAGAATTCAGTTTTGGTACTGAAGATTGGAAGATAATTAAGGGAGGCAAGAAAAAAGGTCAATCATAATTAAATTGTAGGGAGAGGGATTTGAACCCTCGTAGCCGCTGGGGCACCAGATGTCCCACTCGGTAAGGGAACCAAGGTTCCCTTGACGCTCCAACCTTCCTTTTATTTGCAAGCGTCTCTTACCGTTTATTCTTCAGCCCTAAACCTTAGGGCCGGACGCAGTCGAAACTGCGCTTGTTATTTCCCCCTTCCTTTGGTTCTTTTCTTCCCTATCAAACATAGTTTCTTTAGGGTTGAACCACCTTTCTTTTCTAAAGAAAGGGGGTCCGCCTTGAGTCTGGCGCGTTTGACCTGGCTCCGCCATCCCTACGTTCCTATTCTAGCTCACAAAAGGTTAAAAAAGGAATGGGGTTGTGAGCCTTTCAAGCCGCGGCGCTATATTCTTTCCTTATACAGCGAGGGATACGATGAAGGCACAAACGGAGACATGATCCTGTAATTCCTTTGCCTTGCGGCGTTTGCATGGGCTTCCAGGCCTTCAATGTCAGCAAATGTCCCTGCCAGCTCTGCAACGGCCTTCTGCTCCCAGTCTGTCATCTTCTCAACATAAGTCCTGGTGAGAAAATCATAAACAGAAAGGCCTGATAGGAATCTGGCAGTCCCTCCAGTTGGAAGTATGTGGTTGCCTCCGCTCATGCCATAGTCTGCGAATGCCTCGCATGTGTTGACAAACACTGCTCCTGCGTTTTTCATCTTGGAAACGATCTTTTCCGCGTCATTTGAGAATATTTCCAAGTGTTCCGGAGCATAGTAATTTGCCATTGCTATTGCCTCATTGATGTCTTTTGTCAGCACGATTGCGCCGTAATCCTGGATGGACCTAGCAGCAATTTCCTTTCTTTTCAATTTCCTGCAAAGGCATTCCAGTTTTTTAATCACATCCCTTGCAACTCTAATCGAGTCAGTGAGCAGGATGGCTGAGGAGTTTGTCCCATGCTCTGCCTGGGCAAGCATATCAGCAGCCAGATAATCAGGTTTGGCTGTTCCGTCAGCTATGATCACGACTTCAGACGGCCCTGCAATCATGTCTATCTTAACTATTCCTTCTGAGGAAACAACCTGCTTGGCTGCAGCAGCATAGACGTTTCCAGGCCCGCACACCATGTCTGTTTTTTCCATCAGTCCAGAGATTCCGTATGCCATGGCAGATATCGCCTGCGCGCCGCCAATCCTGTATATGTCAAAGATTCCAAGCTTGATAGCAACATATAAGATCGCAGCTGAGATTCCTGTTTTCCGCGGCGGCGTGCAGACAACGATATCCTTCACGCCAGCTGCCCTGGCTGTCACTCCTGCCATAAGAAGGGATGACGGAAGAGGAGCAATACCTCCAGGCACGTATATGCCGATTCGTGACATTGGTCTTGGCCTGAAAAGGATAAAGCCGTCATTCATGCGCACCCTTGTTTCCAATAGAGCAATTTTCGCGATTTCTGATTGGACCAGCTTAACCCTTTCAAACGCCTCGTCTATGGCCCTTCTTTGGTTTAAGGCCAACTTCTTATGGGCAGACTCTATGTCCATCTGGCTTGCCTTCAGGTTCTTTTCAGTAATCCTAATATCATCAATTTTTCTGGAATATTCCGCAACTGCTGAAAAACCCCTGATTCTTACATCCTCTGCAATCAGCTTGGCTTTGTCAAAAACTTCTTTTGGTATGCCTGGCCGCTGCCTTTTCCTGAACTGCTCAGGTGTCTTTATTGATAAAATTGGCTGTGCTTTGTCAACGGTCCGCAAGGCCAACACCTTTTTTGCATCTAGCCTTCGATGAGGCGCAGTTGCGGGAAAGAACAGTCCCATTTTCAATCCTGTTTCCGTTTGAGATCTCCATGGCCGCGCGGCCAGGTGCATAGCTTGCTCTGACAAGAATTTTTTCTCCAGGTCTTATCCCAAGAATATCGCGTATCTCCAAAGGTAATACTAGCCTTGCCTTGCTGTCAAGGCGTATGAAGCAAATCCCTCTTTATGAAGGACACCGCCTTCCTTTTTCACCATCTTCATTCACCTAACCTTATTATGGCTTTCCCACTATATATGCTTTTTGGTAGCATGGCTGCTAAGTTAATAAAGCAGGCATTTTTGGAGTGGTGGATCTTTCCCAAAAATAGTTTTTCTTCCGCAGGAGCTTTATTTTCCCAAAGAAAGGGACTTTCTAAAGAAAAAGGTCAAAGAAAGGGGCTCACTTCGCTATCTCGTATATCTTCACGTCCCCGTTGTCGAAGATCTTGCTGAAGCCGTCCAACTGGTTCAAAACAAATCCCTTGTACATTGTCGAGTCGTAGAACCTTCCCTTGCCTATCCTGTCGTCGTATCCGCTTACGGTCTGCCCGTCAACGTTCCATATATTCTGGTTGGTGTAAAGCATGACATAGCTTCCTCCCTTGGTTGGGTACATCAGGCCCTTGTTCAGCATAAGCTCCCCTGAAGGCGTTTTCCTGTCTAAATAATAAGTTCCATGTATCACGCTTCCGTCCGCCAGGGTCACGTTTGCCACGCAGTATGCGTCAACAACGCCTGTGCTTTTCGCAACCCCGTTTTCGCTTGAGACAGACCTCTTTGCCGCAACAACGCCCCATTCATTGGATATGGACGAAACAAGGCATTTCCTGCCTGTCAACCCAATCTCCTCCCAAAGGTTGTCATACTCGCATTGGGAGCCCATCTGGGGCAGCATGACGTTTGTGAGGTTGTCCCTTGAGCAGGCCAGATAATTCAGGGCATAGAACTTTGCCCCGAAAATTGTGTCAGGGTTCATTATTATCTCCCTGTCTATCATCAGGTATTCCGAGCCGTAGCTTTCCATGATCCTCTTGGTCTCGCTCTCATTGTCCATTATCATGGCATGCGCGACATCCTGGATCATGTAAAGGCTGGCATGCTCATTCCTTATGACGCTGGCTTTCCTTGAGAAATAGTTTGTCCAGTGGCCGTAGTCCCACCAGCTTGTTACCCTGGCATCGCCAGGAAGGTTGGTTTTCATCCATTCAAGGGTGTCAATCCAATAATCGTTTATTACAGAGCACCTGAGGCTTGCGACATAATTCTTGTCGTTGTCTGTCTTCTTGTTTATCAGGTTGTCATAGAGGAAAGTGTAATAGCAAAGCTCAGGGGAATACTGGTTCTCTATTTTCGATAGGAAAGCATCCGGATCCGAGCTGAACTGGCAGACCTTGCTGGTTTGGTCATTGCCAAGCACTGCGCAAAGGGTCTTTGCCTCTGCCACGTAGGACTTTGGATTGTCGGCAAACTTTCCCGGATTGAATGAATATGTGCTCAGGCTTATCGCGCTTGGGGAGAAGACAATCGGGCTTATGAACAATGCAATTATAATGACAAAGACGATCGGCTTCGCCATGTTGATCTTGTTCATCTCTGCATACTCCTTCATCCTGCTGCTTATTATGCCGTATGACCTGCCTATGAAATAGCCAAGCATCAGTATGAACGCGAAAGTGAAATATATGCTGTATTTTGCCTTGATCATCCCTGAAACAGACAAGGGATAGAACATTATCGCTATCAGTATCAGCAAAACAGGGACGTCATGCTTCTTCTCTATGATGAACCATCCT
>JAPLWW010000021.1 GCA_026396375.1 Microcaldota archaeon
ATTGTTTACCCAGGCTTCTATTTTCCTCAGCTCCTCATCTGTTAATTTTCTCTCGAAGTTGAAGTCAAACCTCAGCCTTTCAGGCGTGATGTTGCTTCCCTTCTGCCTTATGTCCTTTGAGATTATTTTTCTCAATGCCTCATTGAGCAGGTGCGTTGCAGTATGGAGCTTTGTAGTTGCATCAGTCGCTTCGCTCAACCCTCCCTTGAACTTCTGCTCTGCGCCAATCTTTGACAATTCTTGGTGCTTTCTTGACTCCTCACTGAATCCCTCAATGTCAACCCTTATGCCTTTCTCCGATGCCAGCTCCTGTGTCATCTCTATGGGAAACCCGAAGCTCTGGAACAATAGGAACGCGTCCTTTCCGCCGATGTCCTTATTGCTCATCTTGTCAAATTCCTTCAATCCCTTTTCCAAAGTCCTTTGGAATTTCTCCTGCTCCTTCTGAAGCTCGGAAAATATAAAATCCCTTTTCTGCTCAAGCAAAGGATATTCTTTTTTGTACATGTCTATTATTATCTTGGATATCTCAACGGTTGACTTGTTGTCAGCTGGATCCATCCCAAGCAAAAGCAAATGCCTTACCACCCTCCTGATGAACCTCCTGAGGATGTATCCCCTTTCAATGTTGCTTGGCGCAACTTCTCTCTCGTCTCCTAAGATGAATGTCGCTCCCCTCATGTGGTCTGCTATTATCCTGAATGATTTTATGTTGCTTTGGCTTATCTCCTGCTTGGTTATCTGCCTTATCTTTTCCATTATTGGAGTGAAAAGCTCAGTGTCGAATATCGTTTTCTTTCCCTGGAGGATCATCGCAACCCTTTCCACTCCCAGCCCCGTGTCAACGTTCCTCTGCTTCAAAGGCTCGAACTTCCCTTCTTTTGTTTTGTTATATTGCATGAAAACGTCATTCCATATTTCAACCCATCCCTTTTCTTCAGGATTAAATTTCTCAGGGGCCTCTCCTTCCCCTATCCAGTAGAACATTTCAGTGTCAGGTCCGCATGGCCCTGTCTCCCCTGCCGGGCCCCACCAGTTGTCCTTTTTAGGCAAAAACGCTATCCTCTTTTCAGGCATTCCAAGGCTCATCCATATTCCTGCTGCTTCATTGTCCCTTGGCGCGTCATTGTCCCCTGCAAAGCATGTCACTGCAAGCCTCTTTACAGGTAAGCTTAACCATTGCTTTCCTGTCAAGAATTCAAAGCTCCATGATATTGCCTCCTTCTTGAAATAGTCTCCTAAGCTCCAGTTTCCAAGCATCTCAAAGAAAGTGGTGTGAGTTGCATCCCCTACCTCGTCAATGTCCTGCGTCCTCAGGCATTTTTGGACATCAACAAGCCTTTTTCCCAAAGGATGATTTTGGCCCATAAGGTAAGGGACAAGGGGATGCATGCCTGCAGTGTTGAAAAGGACAGTTGGGTCATTTTCAGGAACTAGAGGCGCTGATTGCACTATCGCGTGGCCCTTCTGCCTGAAGAATTCCAGGTACTTTCCCTTAAGCTCTGAGGCTTTCATAGGATTTCCTTATGAACAGGCTTATTTTTAAAAGATTTCTTTATCTGCCATCAAGCCTAAATATTTTCACGATTCAGGGAATCCAGCAGCTGCTGCTCCAGGTATCCGTTCCTTGTAACAATGTGGATTTTCTCATGCGGCTTTGCCATCCTGTATTGGCTTGGGTCAAGGCCAAGCCTTTTCCAGGCTTCTTCATCTTTCTCGAAGATCTTCCTTGCACGCGATTCCCTTAATTGAATATAAGTGTCATGCTTGGGATTTCTTATCTTCCAGGATTTCTCAAAATGCGCTTTCACTATGCTGAACGGAAATAAGTATAATGATCTCAGGCTCAGCGCATTCCTAAGCTCTTCCCTTGTCAGGAACAGGTGCGCCTGGCCCCTGTTTATCGGATGATACGGAAAAGCGTAAAACCTCCTTACCATGATTTCCCTATCGAACCTTCTCAGCTGACCCATGTTGATAACTCCTCCGTTGTCATATGCCGAGGATTTTACCTCAACAAAGAAAGACCTGTCCTTTGATACATAGTCAGGGACATGGCCCAGGCTCTTCACATCCGCCCATTCCAGATTGAATAATTTGCTGACTTTTTCCTCAAAAAACTGGCCTATGACCTCCCGCGGATCAAATTGTTCCTTGTATTTAGCCAGGCTTGGCATGAGCGTTTTTGTGCTGTCCTTTCCGCAGTATGCCCCGCCCAGTTTTCTCATTTCCATGATCAATCACTCAATTGGAAGTTCACCAAAATCCTTTGGCATGCCCCTGTCCCCATTCGGATAAAAAATCAGCCTTTTGTCTTCTATTTCTATATCTCCGAACATGCTCATCTTTTTCGGGTCATAATCCTCTGGTTTCAGGAAAGCGGAATACATGATCCTTCCTTTGTTTGCATGGAAAAAGTGGTATCCCTGGTGCTGCACCATGTCGCTCCTCACGAAATTGGCAAAATTCACTTCGGCTGGATACGGGAACGGCTGGTTGTCAATCTCATATATCGCCTGGGTCAGGTCTTCAGGCAAATCCCCCTGGAATGCCCTTGTGGTGAATATGAACTTTCTCATCCTAGGAGGCCCGGTGTAAAGGAACTCCTCTCCAAGCGCGCATACCATTGTGCCTGTTTTCCTCTCCTTCTCTGTTGCCTCCTTCCAGGTTTTGAGTATCACCTGCTCCCCGTAACTCTCAAAATCATTCCTGGCTTCATTCGGATCTGCAGGCCTGAACTCGATGTCAAACTTCCCGATGACTCCGGCTGGCACATTCCTTCTCAATGAGTACAATGCGGTTCCCTGGGTTGAGGCATAGGCGCACCAGCTTGACAGTGCAGATCTCAAGTCCTCGATGCTCCTGCCGCCTTCGCAGCAGTCCCTTAGGCTTTGGATGTTGGAATATTCGATGTATGATGCCTGCACCATCCCTTTTTCCATAGTGTCAACCTGGAGTATGTTTGAATTGAATTCATGAAGGTCTGTTTCGCACATGATATATTTTGCAGGGCTTATCCCCTTTTTTCCCTCAATTGCGTCTTTTGCCTTTCTCATTGTCCTGTATCCGGATATCTTATTCGGCCCTCTCTTTCCCCTGATAACATTCAATGATTCTGCCATATCCTTCTATTATTTATAATTATTTTTAAATGTGCATGTTTTTCCACTTATTTAAACAAATATGCGCTTGAGAGGGTTGCAAAAGCAGTTAAACGTTCTCTCTTTTATTCCTTTCTTCTTTATTCTTTTTTATGGATTCAATCGGCATATTAGGTGTGGAGCGCAGAGTTTCTTCATTGGCAATCATCCTGCTTTTCGCCATCGTCTTTTCAGCCGGCTGCTGCGGCATGCTGGAAGATCTCAATAACTACAATGAAAGCATATCAACAGATGCGGAAAACTGGGAAATATTCCAGGAGAATCTCCCTGGCGGCATCTACGGCACAGTCACAAACCTGGAGAACTCCGCTTTGGAAAACGCATCTGTTGCACTTACTGGCAATGCCTCCAATTACAGCGACTTGACTGATGCGAACGGGAAGTATAATGTCAGCGGAGTGCCTGCAGGATCATACAGGATAATCGTCTCAAAGGCAGGGTATGAAAACGTGACCTTTGCCAACCTTACCATAGTTGCAGGATATCCCTATCCCTGGAATGTCCCTCTTGCCAGCTCAACCGGAAGCTTCCATGGCACGATAAAAAACCTGAAAAATGCCTCCATGGAAAATGCCAACATCTCAATCTTCAATGATGCGCAGAGCTACAGCGGAATGAGCGACGAAAACGGAAACTACAGCATAGCAGGGATAGAGCCGAACGTCTACAATATCCTGGTGCAGAAGCCAGGATACAGGAATGTGACCCTTTCCAACTTCACCATCCTCAATAAGCCATATGCCTGGAATGCCACAGTCTCCAGGGACTGCACATATTACGCTGAAAACACTTCCACCAACTATGCGCTGAAATACGGATTCAACGAAATGCTCTACCACGGGCAAAGGTATTTCATCCTGGCATATCCTGAAGGGGCGACATACGACATCTATCCAACAGCGGACAACGGGTTTTCTGAAATCAGCACCGCATACCAGGCAGGGAACAGGATGCTGAAATGGCATCTTGACAACTCAGATGGGAGCTATTCCTATGTGGAGGGGCACATCTTCATCAATATGAACGGGACAGGGACAATGCAAATCTATGACAGGAAAGAGATGAGCATCTCAGAAGCATCCTCAAGTCAGCCCAGTTATCTCGGAAGCGAAACCACCGAATCTGGAAAGGCAATGATCGATCCCTCAAATTCCGAGATAAGTGCGATAGCGCAGCGCGTGAAAAGCGAAACAAGAAGCGATGACACTTGGACTGTTGCGAAAGCGCTGTTCATTTGGCTCAAGAACAATACTGTTTACTACATTAACCCTGAAACCAGCGATTACTCCAACTCTGCGATAGACACGCTCCACAGCGGAAAGGGAAAATGCGACGAGCTGTCCCATCTTTACATATCCATGCTGCGCGCAGACGGCATCCCTGCCAGGTTCGTGAAAGGGTATGTGGCGGAGAAAAACCCGGGAATGTACATAAGCCACAGGTGGGTTGAGTTCTATGACGGCGAATGGGTGCCTGTCGAGGTTGCGGGAAACAGCACCAATGCCAGCAAGGAGGCGGATACGTTTTTCGGCATCCAGCTATCCAACCATGTGCAGGTCTTTGTGGATGACGGAACGGATGAATCCGTGAGCGAGAAGGCTGCAGGCACCGGGACATACTATGACAGGCCGGATGTGTTCACATCCTATATCTTTTACGATGCCATAGATTACAACCAGAAGTACCTTGCAGTGTGCTCGGACGGCACAAGGGAGCTGAAGGATGACAGGGAGTAAACAGAATCCGACAAAAAACTATAAAAACGTTTTCATTTCAATAAACGCATGGGCAAAAACCTTATCTTAGTCATTTTGGTTGGATCTCTTTTATTGGCAGGGTGCGTAACGACTCCCACAGGTCCGGCCGCAAGCAACATAACCAGCAACGGGATCACGATCAACACATCAGTTAGCATTGGCGCATCATCGGCAATCCCTGCCGCGACATCAGGCCAGGTGTACAGCGCGGCGATAACCGTTTCCGGAGGCTCTCCTCCATACGGCTGCTCTGCCGCGCCAGGCTCAACGCTTCCAGGATCTTTGGTCTTCAGCGAGCCCGGCTGCTCAATAACAGGCGCTGTTCCAACCTTGAATCCAGGCACCTCGATGCAGATATTTCCAATATCATTCATTGTCACTGACTCAAAAGGGAAGGTCGCGGGTCCTTTCGGCCTTTCGCTTACGGTAACCAAGCCAAAGGTAGGTTTTACCCTGCCGGCAAACATAGATGACGCCACAATAGGCACAGATTACAATTACAATTTCTGCGCCCAGCCGAGCGGAGTCAACTGCAATGATGTCCTTAATGCGCAGAACCAGGATCCTCCTTATACGTTTACTGTTTCAGGTCAGCCCCTTGGCTTGTCCATGGACCTTAACGGCCTTCTTTCAGGCACAGTGCCTGAAGGCGCAAATCCAGGGGAGTATCCGATCAGCGTCTGCATAACGGATATGGGAAGGTCAAGCGTATGCGCCGACACAACCCTGACAGTGAAGGAAGCCTCAGAGGAGGTCACCAACTGGCATGTCACCGTAGCTGAGGATGACACCGCATGCCAAGGCAATGGCTTCTCCAATGACTATGACATAACAGTGCAGCGCAACGGAACAAGCGGAACCATGGGAGACATCGGCCATGGCCCTGCCAGCGGGACATTCGAAGGCAACACGCTGCACATAGCTGCCAGGACCGTCCCCGATGGCGCAGGAACATCAAAATTGTCATCATATGACGTGGTGTTCAGCGACGACTGCACCAGCTTCACTGCCGAATATTCCTGGGATTACACCGGACCGAATGGTGACTGCAGCGGAACAACTAAATTGACAGGGACGAATCCTCTGGGATGTGCCAATTCCACGCAGGCAGGAAATGGATAAAATAAGTTCGCCGGGGAAGAGGGAGCCGGGTGTAATTAAACGCTTGTTCATGTATGAATACAGATTGCTTATTTTTGTTTTTCTGCTACGTTCATATGAACAAAAAATATTAAAATCCGTCGTTTTCTTTCATTAGGAATATCCTTTAATTTTCAGCAGAGTGTTTGATTACACCAATGATCCGAAAATCAAGCCTGCAATGGTTGAATACAGTATTACAAGGGCAACATATGCAGCTGTCTTTTTCGTTCCCAGAATGCCCCTTATCACAAGCATGCTGGGCAGGCTGAGCGAAGGGCCTGATAATAATAGCGCCAGCGCAGGGCCGGAAGCCATCCCTTTGGAAATCAGGACCTGCAATATGGGTATTTCGGTAAGGGTTGAGAAATACATGAACGCCCCAAAAATAGAAGCAAGAAGGTTCCCCTGTATGGAGTTGGACCCGACAACATTTTCAATGAATTCCTGCGGAATCAAGGGCATGACGAAACCCGCGATAAAAACGCCTATGAACAGTAAAGGAAGGATTGCTTTTGAGAAGCTCCATGTCTCCTCAAGCCATTTTCGGGTCATTTCTTTCTTGAATTTCAATAAAACCGTTGCCATCACGCCAATGGCAAACAGCGCCATCAGAGAATACTTGGTTATCGCATCCATCTGGAAGCCATTGATTACCAAGACACCTACCATAAGGCCGAAAAACAGGGCGAGCGTCTTGGCTGACGGAGAATCATCTTTCTGCTTTTCCAAAACCATGTTTCCCTCATTCCCATTTTCCCTGAAAATGAATGCCATTGTCAGGCCGACAATTATAGATATGACTATTGATGCGACTGCTCTTGCCAATCCTATTTCATATCCAAGGACAGAAAAGGTCAGGAATATTGCTGCAATGTTTATCGCAGGGCCTGCAAACAGGAATGTTATCGCCGGCCCCAGGCCAGCTCCCCTTTTCCGGATTCCGGCAAAAAGAGGCAGTATTGTGCATGAGCAGACCGCGAGAACAACTCCCGTGATTGAAGCAACGCCATATGCCACCGCCTTGTTTGAATCGCGGCCGAGGTATTTCAGTATCTTCTCCTTTTGTATGAAAACCGTTATCCCTCCTGCAATGAACAGCGCAGGGACAAGGCAGGTCAGTATATGCTGTTTCGCATAATCCCCCAAAAGGTTCAAACCGCTGTCTATGGAGCCATTGAACAATACTGAATTTGCAGGCAGGAAATAAAATAACAGAAAAACCGCAACAATCGCCACCAGGATTATCTTATCATTTTCCATATTTACCACAAACCAAGGGTCAGGCTTAGCGAATAATATGCTACGGCCAGTATGAATATCACCGAGACCATTTTTCTTGTCCACTCCTCGAAGACCTGGACCTTATTGACTATGGAACCCAATGTTGAGATGCTGAAGACCATGATCAGGGAAAATAATATAACTGGCAAGCCTGTCGCAATCGCGAAAACTGCCGGTATGACCAAGCTGTCCCCTGCTTTTAGCGCAAGAGGGATGAGCATCCCGAAAAACAGGACTGCGCTGAACGGGCAAAACGCCAAAGCGAACACCGCCCCCAAGAGAAAGCTTCCCAAAAGCCCCTTTTCAGATAGCTTCTGCCTTATCTCTTCCAGCTTGGGATTTCCCTTGGGAACAGGAATCTGGATCATCTCAAGCATGATCAAGCCCAAAATCAACAGGAAAGGCCCAAGCGCCTTCTCGCCGTAATTCTGCAGGGAAAGCGATATTGCCTGCATGCTCAATCCAAACCAAACTATGAGAGAGGCTATGGCTACATACGTGAACATCCTGCCAAGCGTATAAGCCAGGCCAACCCAAAGCGTTTTCTTCTTATCTAATTTTTTCGATACGTATGCTATCGCTGCGATGTTTGTAGCCATCGGGCACGGGCTTATCGCCATCATAAGGCCTATGAA